>JAQVWS010000035.1 GCA_028709585.1 Syntrophomonas sp.
CAGATCCTAAAGCCATTAACCCGCTGCCTTTGGCAGCCGAGCTTAACACAGTCTCGGCTTTGACCGAAACGACCAGTTCGGTTTTAGAAAAGGTTCAGGCACCGGGAAGCCAGGGAAAAGATAGTTTCCATGCCAATATGAACCTGAGTAGTGACATTGGCATAACGGAAGCAACGGTAAAAACCAATCCGCCGCCATATAATCTGTTAATGCCCCAGCTGCAGAATTATGAAAACGATACCCGCAAAATTGTGGTTCCTCCAACTCTATCAACAGCTAATAATCTAACCGCAGCAGATAATGCCCTGCTGGAGCAAGATTCTCAGCAGTCGGCGGAAAAGATGTCAGTTATACCTAACCCCCAGGAACATATTGCTGCAACTCCTTGGGATGCTGAATCTGCGTCCAAGCCAGATAAAAACAGCGGCAAACATAGAATAAGAATGGATCTTATGGCTAAGACCATGGGTGATCAGGCAAATCAAAATAGCGGGGTACAAACTGTTGGTGACGCCAAGAAAATAATGGAGATTGAAAGCCACCGGCTGGTCAACAGTAAAATACCTGCTGATAATCTCCTCATGGATGAAACCGCTCAAGAAGCAGGTGCGGAAGAACTAAAGACCTTAACTAATGTGGACAAGATCTTGGCAGAGTTAGCCAAGCCGAGCAGTGAAACCGCTAAACCTCAGGCAGCTAATCGGGGCTACACTACGGTGAATCCTGAAGAAATTGCCGAACAGATTGTTAAAAAAGTTGAGATAATGGCCAAGCAAGCCAGTTCGGAAATGAAGATCCAACTAAAACCTGAGTATCTTGGTAAAATGATGATTCAAATAATTGTTGACGATGGGGTTATTACAGCCCGGTTTACTACTGAGAGCCAGCAAGTAAAGCAAGCTTTGGAAAGCAATATGAGCATTCTCAAGCAAAACCTGGAAGCCAACGGTATGCGGGTTGAGAAAACCGAAGTAAATGTGCAGTTGGATAACGGCGGAAACTCAAATAACGGTTCAGAAGGCAACCGTCAGTACCTGTGGCAGGAAATGACCGGTCAGGGAAGAGATTCGAATCAATATGTTCAATATAACCGTGATTATTTCGATGACATGCCGGATCTGACCCCATACCAACAGGGAACAGATATTCCTCAGCTTATGCATGAGGGAAGATTGGATTTCACAATTTAGGAGGTATGACATGACTACAACTTCAACTACTGCACCGGTACCCTGGTTAGCTAATAGCTCAGCAAGTACCACTGCGGCCGGCGCCAGTTCAGGTCAAAGTATCCTTGGGAAAGACGATTTTTTTAAGCTCCTGATAGCCCAGTTGGAATATCAGGATCCGCTGGAACCCATGGATAATACGGAATTCATCTCCCAGATGGCCAATTTCAGTTCTTTGGAGCAGATGAACAATCTCAATAACAGCTTCGGACAACTCTCGGCAGATTTTAATTACTACATGGTCAATAATTTTGCGTTGCAGCAGACTACCGGAATGGCCAATATGATTGGTCAAGAGGTTAGCTACCAAAATCCAGACAGTGTAGATGAAGAGGGGAACCTGGTTGAGGATATTCTATCTGGCACAATTTCATCAGTGTTAATGCTTGATGGAATACCTTTTTTCATGATAAATGACCAGATAGTAGCATTGAATGGTGTTTTGGAGATTAAGCAACCAGACCCAACAGTTGAAGACTAATAAGATAAGAAAACGCAAGTAATTAACAGACTAAGAGGGAGGGTATTAACTCCCGAAAGAAGGTGTACCACTTGACTAACAGGATTTACTTTCCCCAACAATCAGTTTTACCGGCTAAGACCGAAAAAAACATTCAGAACATTAAGAGCAATACCGGACAGAAAAGCGGTTTCGGGCAGATATTGGATAAAAAGATTAATGAATCCATAAAGTTCTCCAGTCATGCTCAGGAGCGGATGAGAGCCAGGAATATTGAACTTAGCGACGCCGATATGAGCAAACTGGTGGAAGCGGTAGGAAAAGCCAGAGACAAGGGTTCACGGGATTCGTTAATTCTAATGAGTGACATGGCTTTGGTGGTAAGTGTAAAAAACAACACGGTAATTACCGCTTTGGATGGTCAGAATCTGAAAGACAATATCTTTACCAATATTGATAGTGCGGTAATAGTATAGGGCTGGACCTCAAGGAGGAAGCCCCGGGACGCCAAATGACGGAAGCGTTCCCTAAAACCAATACTGACAACTTAATCAATACGGTTGTTATGATTAAGAACAGGAAAGGGCAGGCAAAAAAATAAGGAGGTCATGTTAAAGATGATGCGTTCCCTATATTCTGGGGTTTCAGGTTTAAGAAACCACCAGACCAGAATGGATGTTGTTGGCAATAATATTGCTAATGTTAATACCGCTGGGTTCAAAAAGAGCCGGGTGGTTTTCAAGGATACTCTTTATCAGATAGTGCGAGGAGCCTCCAGTCCCGTTGAGGGTACCCAGGGGGGAACCAACCCTATGGGAATAGGGTTGGGAATGTCGGTGTCCAGTATTGATCAGATTCATACCGGCGCACCTACTACCACCACCAATAAACTTACTGATATGGCGGTGGATGGAAATGGTTATTTTATAGTAAATAATGGCGGACAAAGATATTATACCCGGGCGGGGGCTTTTGATTTTGATGTCCAGGGCAGCCTGATAAGTTTGTCCAACGGTTATTTTGTACAGGGCTGGAATGCAGACCCCACCACTTATGCCCTGGATACCACCAATGATCCCACCAACATCAATATAGCCGGTTATAAACAATTGGATGCCCGGACTACTACCGAAGTAATATTGTCAGGCAACCTGGATTCAGACACCCCTTTTACCGCCAGCAGAAATGAATGGCAGACCCTGACGTTTGATCCGGCAGTAAATCCTATTGGCGGTAATATAGGAGATACTTTCAACCTCACTCTGGATGGAAATACCACCGCCGATATAGCAGTTGCTGGGGTTGGGGTTCCGAGCGGTGCTGATACAGCAACCGCTATTCAAACAGCACTGGAAGCACTGCCCAATGTAGGGACCGGCAATGTGACTGTAACCTGGGATGCGGTGCGTCAGAGATATGATATCAAGTTCCAGGGCAATTTGGCCAAAAGAGATATATCATCAATTGTGTATAATAATGCTGCCCCACTCACTGCAAACCCAGGCATGATGGCTACTCTATATGAAGGCCAGGCTCCATTGTCAGCAGTACCAGTAAACGAGGTGCAGACCCTGACGGTTGGAGGAGCTGCTCTGAGTACGTTCCAATTAACTTATGGAGCTTCTACAACGGCCGCAATTCCGGTTGCAGCTTCAGCGACCGATATTCAACAGGCCCTGGAACTTGCTGACGGTTCGTTGCTTGGAAATGTGCTAGTGAGTGATGGAGCTGTTGCTGGAACTTTTGACATTAAGTTCTATAATGGCCTTAAGGGTACGGATATACCTCAAATGGGGGTAACCAATGCAGCAGGATGTACAACATCCATCGCTACCGCCACCCAGGGTAAGCCAGCAGAGAATCCTGCGGCTGCTAATGTAAAAACCTTTTCCAAAGATGTTTATGATTCTCTGGGCAATAAGGTTCCGGTTAATTTCCGCTTCTTTAAGTACGAGGTTGAACCGGGAACCGACCCGGGAGTTTTACCGGTGGTACAGCCGGTTACCAGATGGGCCTGTGATATATCGGTTAGTCCGCTGTTTGATCAGCAAATTCCCTATGATCCCAGCGCCGATCTTAGAGCCATAGATTTAAACAACGTGACTGCAGCGCCTGCCGCTGGTACTGAGAGGATGACCCGGGTTTACAACATTGAGTTTGATGAGAATGGAGCCATTATAAACCCGGCCCCGGGAACATCCCCCTTGTCTATTGATTTTCAGCTGCCCGATCCCAGCGGGGCTGCTAACTCTTTAATTACGATGGATTTTCACAAGCTTTCCCAGATCGCTGCTGAGTCCAGTGCCTGGGCGGAATCCCAGGACGGTTACGGCGCCGGCAAATTGACCAGTTATTCCATAGGGGTTGATGGAATCATTACCGGTGTGTATGATAACGGTCAGAAAAAAGGTCTGGCCCAGGTAGCGCTACGCAATTTCGAAAATCCGGGGGGATTACAGCAGCTGGGAGGAACCTTGTTCATGGATACGGTAAACTCTGGTGCCTTGCCGATTGGGACACCGGGTGCAAATGGATTGGGCAAGATTGCTCCAGGCAGTTTGGAGATGTCTAATGTAGATCTATCAGAAGAATTTACCGATATGATTATAACCCAGAGAGGATTTCAGGCTAATTCCAGGATCATTACAACATCTGATGAGATGTTGCAGGAACTTGTTAATCTGAAACGCTAGCAGATACGGATGGCCTCCAGGGGCTTGCCCCTGGAGGAACTTGATTGAGGTGAAACCATGATTTATCTTACCCGCCTGAACGGAATAAAGTTCATGCTGAATATAGATCTGATTGAAACTGTAGAAGAGACCCCGGATACGGTAATTACCCTGACAACCGGCAAAAAAATTCTGGTGCAGGAATCTTGCCGGGATATCCAGAATGAGATTGTCGAATTCAGGAAAATCATATATTGCAATCTAAAAAAGTAGATAAGAAGGAGGAAGGGTTTTGGCCGAGGACACTAATACCAAAGAACCCAAAGTGAAGTTAGGTTTGGATATGAAGATTATAGTAGTGGGCTTATTAATATTTGTGGTAGCAATGGGCGCTTCTTATTTTCTAATGAAGAGCCTGATGGCTCCTTTAATGCCCAAGGTTGAAACTGCATCCACAGCCAATTTGGAATCAGCAGCATTGGTAGCAGTTCCAGAGTTTACCACGAATATTAGCGATGTGGCAGGAAACCGTTACCTAAAAGTCGAAGTATCAATAGAGCTAAGTGATAAAAAGAATGCCGAGTCGGTTAAAACCTATATGCCTATTATCAGGGACAGTATATTAACTATACTTACATCCAAAACGGTGGCTGATCTGGACGTTAGAAACCGTGCTAATATTAAAATGGAAATACAGAATGACCTTAACATCAAGCTGGGTAAGGATTATATAAAGAACATTTATTTTACAAACTTTATTATGCAGTAAATAAGGCTGGGAGCCAATCTAATCTATGCTGGAAGGTGAGGAGTTAATGGGTGATGTTCTGTCCCAAAATGAAATAGATGCGCTCCTTTCGGCCCTGAGTACCGGGTCAGTTGATGCCAATGAACTAAAGGAAGAGCAAAGCAAGAAAAAGGTTAAGATTTATGATTTTAGAAGGCCCAACAAATTTTCTAAAGATCAGATCCATACCTTGCAGGTAATCTATGAAAATTTTTCTCGCTCCTTAGGCACATTCTTATCTGGCCAGCTTAGGGCGCCGGTTCAAATTGAAGTACTATCAGTGGAACAGGTAACCTATGATGAATTCATCAGGTCGATACCCAGTACCACCGTTCTGAATATATTTTCCATGTACCCTCTGGAAGGCAGTGCCATAATGGAGATAAATCCCAATCTGGGCTTTGCTTTTCTGGACAGGCTAATGGGGGGGCCTGGAGCCACACCTGATAAAGTTAGAGGTTTAACAGAAATTGAACAGACCGTAATGGAGAAGCTGGCTCAGCGCATGCTTGATTTTCTCCAGGAACCTTGGAGCAGTATTGTGGATTTTGAACCCGTAATTGAAAGAGTTGAAACCAATCCTCAGTTTACTCAGTTGATTTCCCCGGCCGAGGTTATGATGATTGTTTCTCTGGAGACTAAAATGGGTGATCTGATGGGGATGATTAATATCTGTATACCCTACTTGGTGTTGGAGCCTATAGTATCCAAGCTAAATGTCCATTATTATTATTCAACCTCGGGCAAGAAGTCTACACCTGAAAATATGGAGGCCATACAGAATAAATTAGAGTCTACTTATATTCCGATCAAAGCAGTATTGGGGAGAACAGTTATTACGGTGAAAGACCTTCTGGAATTAGCGCCGGGTGATGTTATTCCTTTAAAGAGAAATATTCTTGAAGAGCTAGAGTTGCTGGTAGGCCAGCGCACCAAATTCTGGGGTAAGCCCGGGCTTTTTGGCAAACAGATGTCTATTCAGATTACCAAGGTAGTAGAGGAGGTTAACGAAGATGAATGATGGTATTCTGTCCCAGGATGAAATAGATGCCTTGTTAAAAGGGGGAGATAGTTCAAATGCAAACGATACTGCCTCATCCGCAATGCAATTGGACGATTTTGAGCGGGATGCCGTAGGAGAAATCGGCAATATCAGTATGGGTACTTCAGCTACCACCCTGTCCACCTTGCTGAATAAGAGGGTATCTATTACTACTCCAAGAGTATCCATAACTAGTCCCACCCGGCTCCAGGCAGAATATCCATTGCCTTATGTAGTGATAGAAGTCAAATATACAGCGGGTATCAGCGGGTCCAATTTATTGGTTATAAAAGAAGAAGACTCCTGCATTATAGCCGATATAATGATGGGCGGCGATGGAAAGAACGCTGATATGAATCTGGATGAACTTAAACTTAGCGCAGTCAGTGAAGCTATGAATCAGATGATGGGTTCAGCCACCACCAGCTTATCTTCCATGTTTGGCAAACGTATTGATATTTCTCCTCCCAAGATCATAGTAGTTGATCTGGGCAAAGAAGATCTGGATTCGCTGGAAGAACATAATGAAATAGCGCAGATAAGATTTAAAATGGAAATAGATGATCTGATTGACAGTGAAATCATGCAGCTCATTCCTATTGATGCGGCTAAAGAAATGGTACGCAATCTTATGGGCAACAGTACCCAAGAAACAACCAGCAATGAATTCATTAAACCATCTCCCATCAGCAGCCCTCCGCCGCCTCCTACGACTGCTTACAGTCAGCCCTTTATCCAGGAAGCGCCTGCCGCGGCTATGGCACCACCCCAGGTTATGTGGGACAACCAAAGCTTTAATGAAATCCATTCGGGAGTAAAAAAAGGCGAGCAATTTGCGGTACAACCTGTACAATTTGCACCTCTGCAGGAAACTGTAGATGTTAACCTGCCGCAAAATATCGGACTAATCATGGATGTACCTTTGGATGTAACAGTTGAGCTGGGGAAAACCCGTAAGACCATAAAAGAAGTATTGGAACTTACTGCCGGTTCAATCATACAACTTGATAAAATGGCAGGAGAACCGGTTGATCTTCAGGTCAATGGTAAATTAATTGCCAAAGGTGAAGTAGTCGTTATCGATGAGAGTTATGGCATAAGAATAACCACCATTTTAAGTCCCCTGGATAGAATGGAAAAATTACAATAAAAAAGAGGAGGATAATTTATGGGCAAGAGGGTATTAATCGTTGATGATGCTGCATTTATGAGGATGATGATTAAAGATATTCTTAGCAAAAACGGGTATGAGGTGGTTGGAGAAGCAGAAAACGGAATGATTGCGATTGAGAAATATAAAGAGGTAAAGCCGGACCTGGTTACTATGGATATAACTATGCCTGAAATGGATGGTATTGCAGCGGTCAAAGAAATAGTGTCTTATGACAGTAAAGCCAGAGTGATTATGTGTAGTGCTATGGGTCAGCAGGCCATGGTAATAGATGCTATTCAAGCCGGCGCCAAAGATTTTATAGTAAAACCGTTTCAGCCGGAAAGGGTTATCGAAGCCGTAAGTAAAGCACTCAGTTAATTGGAGTTGGGGATGGATGTGAATTTATGGACCCTTGGCCCAAAAGGCAATTGATTATTTTTACAATAATATTAGCATTGATATTATTATTAACTGGAACTGTTCTGGGGGTAGACAATATCCAAGACTTAAATAATGCTATAAACCAGGAACAGCCGCAGGTTAAATCCAGTAACCTTTGGCAAAGTTTTCTAAAATTAATCCTGGTGTTAGCTATTATTGTGGCTGCTGCATGGGCTATCATCCGTCTATTCGCCAAGCAGATAAACAGTAAAATGCAAGGTACCTGGCTGCATGTGGTGGATGAGGTCATGCTGGGTCAGAATCGCGGTCTGGTTCTTTGTGAAGTAAGCGGCAGGATATATGCCCTGGGTGTCACTGATAGTCAAATAAATTTGCTATTCGAGGTTAATGATCCTCAATTATTAGCAGAAATAAACACCGCAGATTACGACTTAAACACAAAAAATGAACCTCCTCTTAGCGGCTCCATAGGCAGCTGGTTTAACCGCCGGCTCAAGGCGGAAAAAAGAGTAAAACCATCCCAAGATTTTCATTTGCTAATGCAGGAACAGAACAACCGCTTGAAAAATGTTTCATTTCCGCTCATAAGAGAGCGGGAATCCAATGCAAAGAGAAGTGGTCAAGATGAGTAGATTTAAACTGGTGGGCCGCAGCTTATTAATGGTTGCCGGTATAACGTCTATCATATTATTGGTGGCTACTCCGGTAGCGGCAGAACCGTTTCAGATTCCCAATATAGATCTTCAGATTGGCGGAGAGGCCGATACTCCTCAGAGTTTATCAAATGCCTTGCGGTTGCTTATTCTTTTAACAGTACTGACCCTCGCTCCGTCAATTATAATCCTGGTAACTTCCTTTACCAGGATTGTAATAGTTTTGGCATTTATCAGAAGCTCGCTGGCAACTCAGCAAATGCCTCCAAACCAAGTGTTAATAGGCTTGGCCTTGTTTCTTACCCTGTTTGTGATGATGCCTACCTGGCAACAGGTAAACCAGAACGGTTTTCAGCCTTATATGCGTGGCCAGATAACCCAGGAACAGGCATTCACTAGCGGGATGGAACCAATCCGCGATTTCATGCTGAAACAGACCCGTGAAAAGGATCTGGCCCTTTTCGTTAAAATGTCCCAGATTGAGAGGCCCAGGAATTTCGAAGATATTCCTAATTACGTTCTTATCCCCAGCTTTGTTATCAGTGAATTGAAGACCGCTTTTCAAATCGGTTTTATTATATTCATACCATTTTTAGTTATAGACATGGTGGTGGCCAGCGCTTTAATGTCCATGGGTATGATGATGCTGCCGCCGATGATGATATCTTTGCCTTTTAAGATACTGCTGTTTGTACTGGTAGACGGATGGAATCTGGTTATCCAATCATTGATGATGAGCTTTAAGTGAGGAGGAATAGGGAAGCATGTATGAGAATGTTGTGCTGGGCATAGCTAATGAAGCAATATTTACGGTACTTCTGGTTTCAGCTCCAATATTGGGAGCCGCATTAATTATCGGTTTATTAATAAGTATTTTACAAGCTACCACTCAGCTGCAAGAGATGACCCTGGTTTTTGTGCCGAAAATTGTTGTTGTTTTTGTGGTGTTACTGTTTACGGCTCCCTGGATGCTCAATATTCTCACAACTTTTGCATATAACTTATATTCAGCTATTCCCTCGTATATTTATTTATAAGTTTGGAGGGTAATTAACTGTGACCTTAACCCTGGGTAATTTTTTTATGGTTTTCGGAAGGCTGACGGGTCTTTTTATAAGTGCACCAATATTTTCCAACCGGCAAATGCCCGGCCGTATCAAGATATTGATCATTATACTCCTGGCCGGAGTTATGACCTCCTTTGTTCCGATTACATCTGTAGTTGTCCTGGATAATCCAGCTTATTTTATAGCAGCTTTGATCATGGAGATTTTTGTTGGTTATTGTATGGGCTTTTTAGCTTATTTAATTTTTTCCGCTATTCAGTTAGCGGGTCAGTTAATGGATACTCAGATGGGCTTTGGGATTGTTAACGTTTTAGACCCTGAATCAGGTACGCAGATTCCCCTGATGGGGAATTTCTGTTATCTACTGGCTTTGTTGATATATCTGGTTTTGGATGGACATCATTATTTGTTGAATGCTATTATCAGAAGTTATCAAATAATTCCGGTAATGGGAGCCAACTTAGGCTCTGATTTTGTAGAGCTTTTTATGGATGTAACTGTTTATATGTTTGTAATTGCGGTGCAAATAGCAGCACCGATAATAATAACATTAATGATAACCAATGTGGCCATGGGTTTTATAGCCAGAACAGTCCCACAAATGAACGTGTTTATTGTAGGACTGCCATTAAACATTATGGCGGGGCTGGGTGCATTGTTGGTATTGATGCCGATTTACATATGGTTCATGAGTGTAATGTTTGCAAAATTCCTGGAATATTTAGATGCGTTGCTGCTAGCCATGGGGATATAGGTAATATGGATTATTGGAAATATTACTCGATCAATTTACAGTTGTTTGCTGATGACGAAGGCAGCGGAGAGAAGACTGAAACCGCCACACCTCGCCGGCGGGAAGAAGCACGCAAAAAAGGGCAGGTATTCAAGAGTACAGATTTAAATGCAGCGGTTATATTGATTGCTGGCTCAACTGTAGGCATATTGAGTTTTGGTTATATGACTGCCAACCTGGAACAGTTTACTATTCTATATCTTTTAGATCGCACTCAAATTGACTTTGACAATGCTTATGCTTATAAATTGCTTTACGAATCTGTAATTCTAATCGGCAAGATGGTTTTTCCAATACTGCTTACCTCGTTTATAACTGCCTTAGCCATTACTTATTTACAGGTAGGAGCACTTTTCAGCACAGAAGTATTAACACCCAAAATTGAAAGATTGAACCCGGTCGAGGGTTTTAAAAAGATATTTTCCAAACGTTCTTTTATGGAACTGACGAAATCATTGTTGAAGATTGGATTGACCAGTTACATAGTTTATACAGTTTTAAGAAAATATTTATATGTTTTTCCGCGTTTTGTGGATATGGATATAATTGCTTCCATGGTGATATGTGGCAGCATAATCCTGGAAATAGCTTTAAAAGTGGGAGTGTTTTTTGTTGTAATCGGTGTTATTGATTATATATTTCAGTGGTTCGAACATGAGAAATCTCTTAAGATGAGTAAATATGATGTCAAGCAGGAATATAAACAGGTTGAAGGAGATCCCCAGATAAAATCCAAACAGCGGCAAATCCAGCGTGAGGTTGCCATGCGCAGAATGATGGCTGAAGTTCCCACTGCTGATGTAGTAATTACCAACCCCACTCATTTTGCAGTGGCATTAAGATATCAGGCTGAGTCCATGGACGCTCCGACTATAATAGCCAAGGGGCAGGATTTTTTGGCTTTAAAGATTCGTGAAATTGCTGAATTAAATAAGGTTACGGTGGTGGAAAATCCACCCTTGGCGCGTACCCTTTTTTATACTACCGAGTTGGGACAAATAGTCCCGGAGGACCTGTATCAGGCCGTAGCTGAGGTTCTGGCTTTTGTTTATAAACAGAAAAAACAAGCCTTATAAATAGGAGGAAATACCATTGGCAAAGAGAGCAGGCTGGATGGAAAGCGTACTAAAAAGCAGTGATGCTGTAATGTCGGTATTAGTTATAACAATTATTATGATGATGGTTATACCGGTTAAGCCAGCAATTTTGGATATACTGATAACTTTCAATATAAGTTTTGCCATGCTTATTCTACTAGTTGCTATGTTTAATAAGGATCCCTTGGATTTTTCGGTTTTTCCCACCCTGTTATTAGTTATGACCTTACTGCGTCTATCTCTAAATATTGCTTCCACCCGTCTCATTCTGCTCCATGCTGAAGCCGGCGAAGTCATTCAAGCTTTCGGCACTTTCGTGGTGGGAGGCAATACCGCGGTTGGCATTGTGGTATTCCTTATACTGGTAGTGATACAGTTTATTGTAATAACTAAAGGTGCGGAAAGAGTCTCGGAAGTAGGAGCTCGTTTTACCTTGGATGCTATGCCAGGCAAGCAAATGGCAATAGATGCGGATCTGAATGCCGGCCTTATCAATGAAGAGGCGGCACGTAATCGCCGCCAAAAGATACAGGATGAAGCTGATTTTTATGGTGCTATGGATGGGGCCAGCAAATTTGTTAAGGGTGATGCTATTGCCGGCATTATTATTGTCATTATAAATATCGTAGGGGGCTTTATTATTGGCGTGGTACAAAAAGATATGGTTCTAGCCGACGCAGCCCAGATTTATACGATCCTGTCCATTGGCGATGGATTGGTTACTCAAATACCGGCACTTTTAATCTCAACGGCTACCGGTGTTGTTGTAACCCGCAGCGCGTCAGAGAATAATCTGGGTCGTGACGTAGCGGAGCAAGTCTTTGGAAATCCTAAAGCGCTGGGAATTACATCGCTTATCTTGTTGGTCTTGGGCACTATCGGCCTTCCCAGAATTCCCATGTATTCGCTGGCGGTGTTTTTTGGCTTGCTGTACTTAGCCTTTAGAACTACCCAGGCAGAAGTTGTAGAGGATGACAAAGATATTGAACAGCGCAAGGAAGCCGAAGAAATAAAAAAACCGGAAAATGTGGTGGAATTATTACAGGTTGAGAAAATGGAAATGGAATTAGGTTATGGGCTTATTCCACTGGTTGATACCGAACAGGGCGGAGATCTTCTGGATCGTATTGTTATGATCCGCAGACAATGTGCTATTGAATTGGGCTTTATTGTACCTCCAATTCGCATCCGAGATAATATGCAACTGAAGCCCAACGCTTATTCCATAAAAATAAAAGGAATGGAGCTGGCCGCCGGAGAATTGATGCTGGATAATTATTTGGCTATTGGTCCGGATATTGACCAGGACATGGAACTGCCAGGCGTGGATACCGTTGAGCCAGCCTTTAATCTGCCAGCTCGCTGGATCGATACTATTGAAAAAGAAAATGCAGAAATAAAAGGCTATACAGTAGTTGACCCACCGGCAGTAGTTGCTACCCACCTTACCGCAGTTATAAAAGGTCATGCCTTTGAGCTGCTGGGTAGACAGGAGATTCAAAATATCATTAATTTTGTAAAAGAACAAAATTCAGCCGTGGTTAACGAACTGTTGCCTGATTTGTTGAGCATTGGAGATTTACAGAAGGTATTAACCAATCTGTTAAAGGAGCAGGTTTCCATCCGTGATATGGTAACGATATTGGAAACCCTGGCGGATTACTCCAAGATTACCAAAGATACGGATGTACTTACTGAATATGTCCGTCAATCGTTAAAGAGACATATCAGCAAGCAATTTGCCGGGGACAAAAACAAAATAACCGTATTAACAATTGAGCCGAGTTTGGAAGAAAAACTGCGCGATTCGGTTCAACAGTCGGAGTATGGCTCATATCTGGCTTTGGAGCCGGATATAGCTCAACCTATGATAGACAAACTGGTGACTCAGTATGAGAAGTTGACCAATACCGGTAAGATACCGATAATTCTTTGCGCACCGGTTTTAAGGATATATATTAAACGTTTACTGGAAAGATTTATTCCTAATTTAACGGTTCTCTCTTATAATGAAATAGAAGCGGGTGTAGATGTTGAAGTTATTGGGATGGTGTCGATATGAAGATTAAAAAATATGTGGCAGATGATTTTCAGGTTGCTTTTAAGCAAGCCAAACATGAAATGGGTCGAGATGCCATTATTTTGAGTTCACGTCAGATAAAGAAAGGCGGATTATTTGGCTTCTTCGCCAGCACAAAATATGAGCTTACCGTAGCTGTGGATGATAATATAAAAATAGAAAGAGATAAGCTGCGTACTTCTGAAGTTAGAACCCGAACTGTACCTGCTGCAGCTGCAGTTCAGGAAATTAAACCTAATCGGGTTAGTGAACAGGAATCACAACTGTTAAATGAGATGTATATGATAAATAACATGTTAACTGATATCAAGGATAAAATGTATGAAGTAGAACTAATAAAGGGTATATCCGAGCCGGTACAAAAGTTTTATAAAACCTTGATAAATAATAATGTTGATAAAGAAATAGCTTTAAGAATGGCTAACCAGGTGGAGAGACAATTGCCAGCCGGGAAAGGGAATTATGATTGTCTTAGTGATGTGTGCCGACATACTTTGCAGGGATTTCTAAGCGATATTGCACCAATTAAGCTAGATAAAGGAGAAACAGCCCGAATAGTGGTTGTGGTAGGACCGACTGGGGTTGGCAAAACAACTACTATTGCCAAACTAGCCGCTAACCTTACTTTCTTGGAATCGCGCCGGGTAGCTTTCATTACCCTGGATACTTATCGCGTCTCAGCTGCAGAGCAATTAAAAACTTTTGCTGATATTATCGACGTTCCCATTAAAGTGGTCTTCAGCCCCGCTGATCTGAAAGAAGCCATAGCAGATTATAGCGACCGGGATATAATATTTATTGATACTGCAGGCCGTAGTCCATATAACCAGGAGCATATGGAAGAATTGCATGATTTTTTAGAAGTTGCCCAGGCAGATGAGACGATTCTGGTGTTAAGCGTTAATACCACTACCCCCGATTCATTAAGTATATACCATGAGTTTAATAGAATAGGTGTAGATAAACTGATTTTTACCAAATTGGATGAAACTAATCGTTATGGCCAAATCCTGAATATTATAAGTGAGATAAAAAAACCGGTGGCTTATTTTACTACCGGTCAGAATGTTCCGGATGATATTGAGGTTCCAGATCCATTCAAATTTGCACGTATGGTTATGGAGAAAGGTGATGCCTATGAAAGACCAAGCTAATAAACTTCGTGAGATGGCTTTAAACCTGTGTAATCAGATTGAAGCTGACCTGGGCAAAGAGATTAAACATACCCGGGTTATAGCTATATCCAGTGGTAAAGGCGGAGTAGGCAAAAGCACCCTGGCCCTTAACTTGGCTCTAAAGCTATGCTCCATGGGAAAAAAGGTAATAGTTATGGATGCGGATTTGGGGATGGCCAATATTGATATAATGCTGGGACTGATTCCCCAGCATAACCTCTATCATATGATACGCGATAAAAAGCCGATTAAAGATATAATTATTAACGGTCCCGGAGGATTAAAAATAATACCTGGGGGTTCAGGTATTACTGATTTGGCGAACCTGGATGAATATGAAATTAAACGCATCCTGGTGGAAATGGGAAAATTGGATGGAGATTATAATTACATGGTGGTCGATACCGGTGCGGGCATATCCAATAACGTACTGAAGTTTCTGTTGGCCTGTGATGATGTTATTATACTGACTACGCCTGAACCTACATCTTTAACAGATGCATATGGTGTGCTTAAGAGTGTAAACAGATATGGATTCAGCGGCAATATTTATCTAGTGGTAAACCGGGTTACCAATGAAGCAGAGGGTGTTCTGGTAGCCGAAAAATTTAAACTGGTCAGCGAAAAATTCCTGGCCCGTAAAATAAGTATCCTGGGTTACATACTGCAAGACAACCATGTGGAACAGGGAATAAGGCGTCAGGAGGCTTTTAGCGATTTATTTCCCACCAGTCCGGCATCCCGGAACATTGATGATATTGCTGAAAGGTTGCTGGAGAATGACGGAGCCAGAATCAAGATATTGCCTTCCCCCAATAGCGGAATTAAAGGGTTTCTTAAGAAACTAACCGGATTCATCCGATAAGCCAGAGGAGAGGAGGTATATTATGAAGGTTAACGATTTACGGATTAACCAGTTAATTGAGATTTCATTAGATGAAGACGAGACAGAATATAAAAACATGGCCAGCCGAATTGAAGAGATTACCGATGAACATCTGCATGTTGCAGTACCAATGCGCAAAGGAGAACTGATACCTCTCAGAGTACGTCAGCATCTTGATATAAATATACTTTTTAAAGGCAAATCATATATGTTTAAGACGGTTATTGCGGCTCGCCGTTTAAAACCTTTTCCGGTGCTGATAATAGCAAAACCTGATCAATTTACTGAAATACAGAGGCGACAATGGGTACGGGTTCCTGCTAAATTAGGTTTGCGCTTTCGGGAGATAAACGCGGCTAAAAGCCAAGCCCCTTATATTGGCGAAACCATAGATATAAGCGGCGGTGGATTGCTGTTTTCAACTGCCGATCCAGTTGAAGCGGAGCAGCTGGTGGAATTGGAAATAACTTTACCGGGTTTAACTCCGATATTCTGCCAAGCCCAAATATTGCGCATCCTGGAGAAGCCTAAGAAAGAGAGATTAAACAGCAAGGTAATATTGGAATTTACAGAAATCAGTGAAGCTCAAAGAGACAGGATTATTAGCTTTATATTTGAAAAACAACGTGAATGGATTAGAAAGGGACTTTTGTAGCAGCTGTATATAAAAAACAAACCCCACAAATTGGAGAGGATAGGCAACATGGATCTTGTTAAAGTTCTAGTGGTAGATGATTCCGCCTTCATGCGCAAATTTATAAGCGATATTATTAACAGTGATCCCCAAATGATTGTTATCGCTACTGCTCGTGACGGTCAGGATGCTTTCCAGAAAATTGAACGATTAAAGCCGGATGTAGTAACCCTGGATATAGAAATGCCGATAATGGATGGAATGCTGACATTGGAAAAGATAATGAACGAGAATCCTCTGCCAGTAATTATGTTAAGCAGCCTTTCAACCGACGGCGCTGAACACACCATAAGAGCTTTACAGTTAGGAGCAATAGATTTTATTGCCAAACCATCCATCCAAAAAACCCATGATTTTGCAAAAATAAGCCAGGATATTTTGAAAAAAATAAGAATAGCAGCAGGTACTAAGAATAATTTGCCGAATAATAATAAGATATTGGACTATAATCCTAATTTTTCCTTTGAATATGAAGAAAAGGTGATTGACAGCCAACGCAATTTAAATAAACTGGTTCTCATTGGTACATCTACCGGCGGGCCTAAAGCCCTGCATCAGGTATTGCCTCAATTGCCTGCCAGTTTAAATGCCGGAATACTGGTGGTTCAGCATATGCCGCCCGGGTTTACTAAATCTTTGGCGGAGAGATTAAGCTCTATTTCGCAGATAAGGGTAAAAGAGGCCGAAGATGGGGAAGAGATATTAACCGGTTGTGCGTATATTGCCCCCGGTGATTTTCATTTAAATGTATTGGCTAAAAAAAGCAACCAGAAAGATGAGCTGCTTATTAAGCTCAATAAGGAACCTCCTCAAGGAGGGCTTAGGCCCTCCGTTGATCAATTGCTTAAATCAGTTGCCGATCAGTTTTGGTCGGATATTGTATGTGTGATAATGACGGGAATGGGTCAGGATGGAACGGCTGGGCTTAAATATATAAAAGACAAGGGGGCTAAGGTTATTGCCGAGCATCAATCATCATGTGTGGTATATGGTATGCCCAAAGCGGCTATCGAATCAGGGTTGGTTGATGAAATAGTGCCTCTTGCTGATATAAGTGAAGTAGTTATTAGAATGCTGCAATAGAATTAAACCAGTTTAGGTAAATTTTTGGGGGGTGATAGAATTGAAAACGGATATGTCAAAATATCTGGACGTTTTCTTGGAAGAAAGCAAGGAACATTTGGAGAGTTTAAATGCACGGCTATTGGAGATTGAAAAAGAACCTTCTGATTCATCAGCATTAAACGAGATTTTTAGAGCAGCCCATACTTTAAAGGGCATGTCGTCAACAATGGGTTTTAATGATGTGGCAGATTTGACTCATAATATGGAAAACGTGTTGGCTGATATTAAAACTGGTTCGCAAAAGATAAATGCTCATGTTGTTGACGCACTTTTCAAGTGTTTTGATAGACTTCAACTTATGGTTGATAATATTGAAAATTCCGGCCAAGAATTTATGGACAACACTGATTTGATATCAGTTCTGGCCAATATTAAGTCAGGCAATTTTGAAGCAGCCGCAGTTGCCGAAAAACAGTTGCCGATTGAGTCTAAGCCTGATATTGCTGGTTTACAAACTGAGACCAATACCAGTTCATTTATTTTCAACAATTATGATATAGCAGTATTTAAGGAAGCAATCAGCCAGGATTTTATGGTTCAATACATAAAGATCGAGGTTGAACCCACCTGTATTATGAAAGCGGTACGTGCTTTTATGGTATTTAAGGCCTTGGAAGAAGAAGGTGAGATAGTAAAATCAATACCTTCTGCTCAGGATTTGGATGAGGGCAAATTTGAAGGATACTTTGAGATCATATATCTGACCAAGCAAGATATTGATGCAGTAAAGAAATCAATCAATCATATATCTGAGATAAAAGTAGCAGAGATCCGGGAATTGAGTTTCGAAGCGAATATGGCGCAAAGGCTTGATGATGAACAGCGGGCTAAGATTAAAGGAGAGATTCAGGATAATTCCCTGGAGCCTGGGGCCAATAAAGTTCAGAATCACAAGGGCAAACAAACCGTGCGGGTTGATATTGAACGTTTGGACCAATTAATGAACCTGGTCGGAGAGTTGGTTATGCATAAAGGGCGTCTGGAACAAATCGGAGCAACCCAAAAGGTTTCCGATTTAAATGAAACTATTGAACAGATAGACCGTATAAGCACCGATCTGCAATCTGTAGTAATGAAAGTCAGAATGGTTCCAATTGAACAGGTTTTCAACCGGTTTCCGCGTATGGTTCGAGATCTGGCTAAAGATCTGGGTAAAGATATTGATTTCCTGATTGAAGGCAAAGAAACTGAGTTGGATAGAACCGTTATTGATGAGATTGGAGACCCCTTAATACATC
>JAQVWS010000156.1 GCA_028709585.1 Syntrophomonas sp.
TGCCGGAAATAGGGGTTGGCAATGCTACAACCGCAATAATCGTTGCCCAATTGATCACAGCTCTGTGTATAGATAATTGCGGAGCTTTTGGAATGAAAAAAATGCCTTTTCATTATATTGATATCCTTGGCGTGGCCTTACTCGCCATCGGGGCACGAATCTTATTCATGGAATAATTCTATCAAGTATCAAGGGGACGGTTCTTTTGCCTGCATTTGTTCTTGCCGTTCAACTGTGCTTTTGTTTATTCCCAGTAGGGTCGCGATGGTTTGCTGAGATAGGTTTGTTTTAGTTCGGAGGCAATTAATATCGTCACTTCTTTAATGTTTCTCATCCTTGATTTGTCCAATCTCCTTGAGGATCGCATTATAACGTAAAAAAATTCGGTATTACTCATTTTACGTGCCTGTCTGGTCATTAATAATCACCGTCCTTACGCCTTATATATTGATAATACTAAAAAACGATTCTGCAGGCAAAAGAACCGTCCCCTTGCCCCCCTTGCCCCCACTTCTGTTTGTTAAAAGGAATTTTCTTGTCGATAGGCGAACTACTTATTAAAGATATCAAAGTATTTACTGAGGTGAAGTAGTTGGCTATTCGATTTATTCTGAGCAGAGCCGGCCAGGGAAAAAGTCATTATATACAACAGGAAATAAAAAAGAGTTTGCAGGATGGCGGCGAAGAAAGATTGATTCTTCTGGTTCCGGAGCAGTTTACTCTGCAATCGGAACGGGACTTGATCCGAAAACTGCACCTGCCTGGGATTATGAGGGTTGAAGTATTAAGCTTAACCAGGCTGGCTCAGCGAGTTTTCAATGAGGCGGGCGGGCTGACCCGGACTCTTCTTAATGAACAGGGTAAAAATATGGTGCTGAGGAAGATGATTGACGAAGTGGCGCACGATCTCACCATTTATAGAAAGTCCGCCCAGCAAGACGGTTTTATAATCAAATTTAGTGAACTGATTTCAGAGCTTAAACAGCAGGACATACTTCCAGCTCAGCTCCTTGCCAGCATGGAAGGGGAAGAAGACCTAATCCTCAAACAAAAAACCCATGACATTGCTATTATTTATGAGCGGTTCAATGACTATCTGCTGGGAAATTATCTGGATACCGAAGACTATTTCAATCTTTTGATTGAAAAGATTGATAAAGCCAGTTTGTTACAAGGCGCCAGGGTTTGGGTTGATGAGTTCAACACTTTTTCTCCGCAAAGCATGAAAATCATTGAGAAAATAATGCTTCTGGCTCAGGATACCACAATAAGCTTTAGTCTGGACGCAAACCGTCAGGCCAGAGATCATGATTTGTTTGTCCTGCCCTGGCAGAGCTATAAAAAAATACAAGCTATGGCTCGGGAGCATGGATTAACAGAAGAAACTATCAAGCTGGACACCAAGAATACTGGTTTGCACAAAAGCCCGGAGATTCTGCATCTGGAAACAGAACTCTATGCCTATCCCCATCATGCTTATACCGAAGCGGTGCAGAACCTGGAAATATTTGAAGCTGCCAATATAAATAGCGAGATTGAATATACAGCGGCTCAAATCCTGATGCTGGTAAGGGAACAGGGTTATCGCTTTAATGAAATGGCAGTCGTCTGCAATAATATGGATACCTATGGCAGCATTATTAAAAGGGTTTTTGACGAATATAATATTCCTTATTTTATGGACCAGAAACGAGACATTATGAATAATCCCCTGATACAGCTAATATTATCTTCACTGCGAGTGATTAGGCGCGGTTATCTTTACGATGATGTCTTTTGCTTTCTTAAAACTGGGTTAAGCGGCCTGAGGGATGATGACATTGAGAAGCTGGAGAATCATGCGTTGCGCTTTGGGATTCAGGGGAAATCTTGGCTGGAGGATTTCTGCCTGGATGATACTGAATGCGGGGAAGAGCTGAACCATTGGCGGACAACCCTCATTTTACCGCTGCAAAAGCTGCACAAACAGGTGAAGGGGAAGAATTCCATCACCAGGATTACCCGAGCTCTCTACGAATTCCTGGAGGATATCAGTGTGCGGGAACAGTTGGAACAATGGCTGGAAAGACTAAATCAGCAAGGCCGTTATGAACTGGTGCATGAAAATACGCAGATATGGAATATTGTTCTGGAGATATTTGATCAGTTGATAGAAATAATGGGGCAGCAGGAAGCATCTATAAAACAATATGAGCGTATCCTTGCAGCTGGGTTTGAGTCAATGGAGGTGGGGATTATACCCACTACTATTGACCAGGTGCTGGTAGGCAGTATCCAAAGGTCAAAAAGCCATGCTACGCGCGGAGTTTTTGTTGTAGGGGTTAATGATGGGATATTGCCATCTGGTAAGGAAGAAGAGGGGATCCTGGGCGAAGAGGAAAAACAATTGCTACTGGACAAGGGTCTGGACCTAGGTTTTGATTTTAATCGCAAATTGGCTGAGGAAAGATTTTTAATTTATACCGCTCTCACCAAGCCCCAGGAATACCTGGCCTTGTCATTAGCCCTGTCTGATAATGAAGGCAAAGCATTACGCCCATCACTCTTAATCGCGGGGATACAAAAATTATTCCCTGCCCTGAAACGTAAGAGTGACGTACTTGCTAACCGCCAATCTGATATGCATAAGGTTGCAACCCCTTTAAGCAGCATTAAATTTATGGTGGAAAACCTGCGTCTGAGCCTGGACGGAAAACCAGGCGAAGAATTCTGGTGGGATGTTTATAGCTGGTACTGGGAGCAGGAAGAATGGCGGCCAGAGTGCGGCACGATAATTAACGGATTATTTCATAACAACCAAACCTCATATATTGGAGCTGAAAGTGCCCGTAAGCTGTATAAAATGCCCCTTCATTCCACCGTTTCCAGATTGGAGCAGTTTGTGAGATGTCCCTTCGCTCACTTTGTTCGTTATGGCTTAAAACCGCAGGAGCGTAAGGTTTTTGCAGTTGGAGCACCTGATATGGGAGAAATATTTCATAATTGTCTGCAATCTTTTGCCCTGAAACTAAGAGAAGAGAAAGTTGAATGGGCTCAGATACAGCGTCCGGAATGCGAGAGAATTGTAGATAGTATTATTGATGAAATAACACCTGAGTACGGGCACGGAGTTTTACTTAGCAACCATCGTTACCGATATTTGATCAAAAAGCTGAAGAGAATCAGCCGCCGGGCAGTGTGGACCCTCACCGCTCACTTGCAGAACGGTGATTTTAAGCCCTTGGACTTTGAGGTAAGCTTTGGCCCGGGATGTACTTTACCGGCTATTGAGGTTGAACTTGGCAACGGAGAAAAATTCTATATTGTTGGCAGAATTGACCGGGTTGACCTGCTGGACGAGGAAGATAATACTTTTGTTAAAATAATTGACTATAAATCCGGGTATCAGAAATTCAGCTTGTCCGACGTTTATTTTGGATTAAGCCTGCAGCTAATAATCTATCTGCAATCAGTATTGATCAGCCGCCAGCATTTAAAGCGGTCACACCTTATTCCGGCAGGAATATTCTATTTTAAAATTGACGACCCGCTGGTTAACTCGGAATCCAGGATAGTAGAAACGATTGAAAAGGAGATAGCCAAAAAGCTGAAGATGACGGGCGTAGCTTTGAAAGACGTTGAACTGGTGCGACGATTGGACCGCCAGATTGATAATTATTCGGACATATTGCCGGTTGCTTTAACCAAAGATGAAAACTTTGCGAAAAGCTCTTCCGTATTAGCACTAGATGAATTTTGGTCCTTGATCAATCATGTGGAGACACTGCTCCAGAAGATTGGCGGGGAGATAATTGCAGGCAAGGTGAAGATCGAACCGGTTAATGATAGCCGCCGCAATGCCTGCGAATTCTGTCCTTACCAGCCGGTTTGCCAGTTTGACCGCTTGTTTAAGGATAATAATTTTCGGAATATCAGGCCTTTGCAGGAAGAAGAAATCATTGCCCGGTTAAGTGGTTTAAAGGAGGTGACACCGGTTGAGAGAATGGACTAAAGAACAGGAAGATGCCATTACAGCCAGAAATACTAATCTATTAGTAGCAGCAGCTGCAGGCTCAGGCAAAACTGCAGTCCTGGTACAGCGCATTATACAGCTAATTACCAAGGATAAGGCGGCCCTGGAACGGATGCTGGTGGTAACCTTTACCCATGCCGCAGCCGGAGAAATGCGCGAGAGAATCAGTGCTGCCCTTCTCGATGAACTGGAATATGGAAATGAAAATGACCCGCACCTTAGAAACCAAATAAACATTCTCAACCGGGCTTCAATTAGCACTATCCATGCGTTTTGCACTAATGTGGTAAAGAAATATTTTTACTTAATAGATGTTGACCCCAATTTTCGTATTGGTGATACTACTGAAACATCATTAATGAGAATGGAAGCTATTGAAGAAGTTTTGGAACTAGAATATGCGCAAGAATCTCCAGCATTTCT
>JAQVWS010000157.1 GCA_028709585.1 Syntrophomonas sp.
GGTAGCTGTCAGCCGGGGACAACGGTACGCCTATACAGCAAATGCCGGAAATGGCGGGACAATAACCCGGTACCGGATCAACAACGATGGCACCTTGTTAGTTAAAGAGACAGTTTTTAGCACCCGATTCGGCACCGGTGCCCCCCTGGACACAGCAGTCAGTCGGGATGGACGCAATCTTTACTCGTTGAATGGCAACCAGGGTTCGATCAGTGTTTTCAAGTTTGGTAAATACGGGAGATTATTAAGGCTAGAGGTCTTTGAACCAACCGGACTGCCAGAAATTGGCGCTCAAGGGCTGGCGGTGATCTAACCCACTCCAATAAAATAAACTAATAAAAACCACCCGGCTCCCTTTCAAGTAGACAGCCGGGTGGTTTTGGGGTGCCATAATTTATGCCCTCCGATTATTCTCTGCTAGCATACTATAAACATGTTCAGCCAAATTAAGTATAGAACAGTTTGCTAAATAATTGTAACGAACAAAGGGTCTGACATATGGGAGAATCAGTCGCCCATATGACAACAAATTGTCATATGGGCATGACTGCGGCGATATTGCTCTCACATCAACAGCCCGACTGATATTTAACTATTGCCGGGAGCTGGATGTTGTGGCAATATGGGGGGGAAGAATTTTTAATTCTCTTGCCGGATATAAATAATATCAAAGCCCACTCTCTGGCTGAGAAAATAAATTTATCTTAATCGAGGTTTCTAATCTAAAATTGAGGTAAACTAAGAAAAATAAGAATAAAAAGGAGTGAAGAACATGGCGAAAGCAGAGTTTCAATTAGAAACATTAACATGCCCAACATGTGTCAAAAAAATTGAAAACACATTTAGCAAAACAGACGGAGTAGGTTCAACCAAGGTTTTATTTAACTCCAGTAAGGTAAAGATAGAATTTGACGATTCTCAGATTAGTTCAGAGCAAGTGAAAGATACAATTGTTAAATTAGGCTTTCCGGTTTTAAAGTCTAAATTTTCTAAAGACTAAATAAATTCCGAACCAGGAAGAAAATCCGCTTTAAGGTTTCCCGTCTTAAAGCGGATTTTTTATGAAGCGCCCGTCAGAGCAACATAATAGGAAAAAGTGAGCATACTTGACTTATATTAAGAATCGATTATAAGATTTAAAAGATAATAAAGGTATAAAGATATGTTTATGGGGATGAAAGATGTTTCAGTATATTAATAAATACAAAAATAATATCACAGCCATAGCTGGGAGCTTAATAATTGTTGGCTTTATGCTGGGATTTGTAGATGAAAGCTTGAAGGAAATGGCTTTAATCACCGCAACAATCATAGCTGGTATACCAATTGCGATAAAAGCCTATCAAGCACTGCGAATGAAGGTTTTCAGTATTGAATTATTGGTGACGATTGCTGTGTTGGGGGCTCTATTTATCAGAGAATATACCGAATCATCCATTGTCACCTTCCTTTTTTTATTTGGGGCCTATCTGGAAGCACGCACGTTAGAAAAGACACGTTCGTCCCTTAAAGCCTTGGTAGATATGGCGCCCCAGGAGGCAACCGTTATTCGGGACGGACAGAATATTACGATATCCGTCGAAGAGGTTGTAAAAGGCGATCGGGTTATTATCAGGTCCGGGGGGAAGGTTCCTGTGGATGGCAGGATCATATCCGGGAAAGCCTTATTGAACGAAGCAGCTGTTACGGGCGAATCCGTACCGGCTTCGAAAACAATTGATGATAAAGTTTTTAGTGGAACAATTGTAGACAATGGATATATAGAAATTATTGCCGAAAAGGTCGGAGATGACACTACCTTTGCCAAAATCATTGAACTGGTTGAAGAGGCTCAGGAATCAAAATCCAAGACCGAAAAATTCCTGGATAGATTCGCTAATTATTACACGCCGGCAGTTGTATTGTTGTCAATTATCGTCCTGGCTATAACGCGTGATCTTCATCTAGCCATAACTTTCCTGGTTGTTGCCTGCCCGGGCGCTTTGGTAATCGGGGCTCCGGTATCCACTGTGGCCGGGATCGGTAATGGTGCCAGAAATGGTGTTTTGCTCAAAGGCGGAGAGGTTATGGATAAGCTCTCGCAAGTGGACACAATAGTATTTGATAAAACAGGAACATTGACCAAAGGAAAACCAGAGGTGACCGATATAAGAACCTTTAACAACCAAGAACCTGATGAACTGCTTAGGTTAGTCGCTGAAGCTGAAACCATTTCAGAACACCACCTTGGTCAAACAATTGTCAAAGAAGCCAGGTTAAGAGAACTGGATATTAAAGGCGAGGTGGTTAATGGCGAAATTATTAAAGGAAACGGAATACGGGCTGAAGTCGACGGCTATATATTAGCTGTCGGTAATCGAAAGCTAATACAGGCTGAAAACATAATCATAGCAGATGAGGTTGCGGACTATGCAATAGGTCGTGAAAAGGCAGGAAATACCGCAATATTGGCAGCAGTAGACGGTGAACTAGCTGGAGTATTCTCCATAGCAGATCAAATCCGCCCGGATGCACAGCAAGCCTTAGAAATAATGAGGAAAAACGGCATTCGGAAAATGATAATGCTGACCGGCGACAACAAACATACTGCTGAAATAGTTGCTAATGAGCTTGGTTTAGATGAATTCCATGCAGAATTATTGCCTGAGAACAAGGTGGAATTTGTTAAAAAACTAAAAGCAGAAGGACATATAGTGGCGATGGCCGGAGACGGAATTAATGATGCTCCGGCAATTGCCACAGCTGATATAGGGCTGGCTATGGGAGAAGGCGGAACTGATGTATCAATGGAAACAGCGGATGTAGTCCTGATGGCTGATAAATTAATGCAGTTTTCACATGCTTATTCTCTTGCCAAAGCTACCGTCAGAAACATGAAACAAAATACCTATTTTGCGGTTGCGATCGTGTTTATATTATTAGCAGGTGTATTATCTGGAAATGTACATCTGGCATCCGGTATGTTTATTCATGAAGCCAGTATATTAATCGTTATCCTTAATGCTATGAGACTGATTGGATTTCAGGGAGGAGTAAGGTGAATAAATTCTATCCGAATTTGCCATAAGACTGGTTATGGCAGAAAAACAAACAACACGAGACTCCATTTCTGATTGGGGGTGCGGACATTTTCTCTGACTGATATCCCATTTATACAACTATACGGCCTCAATAGCCGCCACTGGAAAAGTCACCTTGAAGCTAGTTCCTTCAGGACTCGTATCAAATGTTATAGTGGCATTATGCCTTTCGGCAATGCTTCGGCATACTGGAATGCCCAATCCAGTACCATCTTCTTTAGTAGTTACAAAGGGTGTCCAAATTTTAGCTGCTATTTCAGGAGGTATGCCGCCCCCCTCATCACGAACCACCAGGGTTATCCCGCTTTCATCCTCGAATGTGAGAACAGTCAAAGTACCTCCCGACGGCATCGCCTCTATTGCATTTCTGGCAAGGTTTAAGAGCAATTGCCTGATCTCCCCTTTATCAATCATGATTCGAGATATGTCTTTTAAATTGATATTCAGAAATACGTCATTTTTTACGGCATCTGCAGAGATTAGCTGGAGCGTATTGCTGATGCAATCACTGAGTTTCATTTCCTTTAAATCAATGTGATTCGATTTGGAAAGGGATAAGAAAGTGGTTATAATAACATTTACCCTATCAATTTCTTCGATCATTAATTCAATTGCTTCTAAATCTTCCCTATAATTATTTTGCTCATGGAATAACTGGAGAAAACCTTTGATAGAGGTCATAGGATTTCTGATCTCATGAGCAATACTGCCTGCCATTTGACCAATGAGATTAAGTGAATCTAATCTTTTCATCTCGTTTTCATATTTTTTCATTTCAGTTATATCTATCGCCGTAATAAGTATATGTTTTTCACCATTTATAATAATAATATTAATAGATGATAAGGCATACCCAACCTCGCCAGACTTTTTCTTATAATTACATTCAAAATTAGTCAGATACCAATATTTGCTAACCTGCTCAACCATTGTTTGTCTTTGGGCTGGTTCTGCCCAAGTTTCAAATTCCAATGCGCTTTTACCAAGCAGCTCTTCCCGCTCATACCCGAGAGTTTCTGCCCATGCATTATTAACATCAACGTAAACACCATCTTTAAGCCTTGATAAAGTCATTATTGCCTTGCTGTTATGAAAGGCTTTGGAAAATTTATCTTCTGATACCCTTAAAGCCTCCTCAGCTTTTTTGCGTTTGGTTATATCCGATCCACAAATGAGGGCATATTCAATGCCATCAAGTTCTATGATATCGACTTTTGCCAGAACAGTACCTATTTCCCCAGTTTTCTTAATATATTTAGTCTCGAATTCTATACCAGAACCGTTCCGTAATTGTTCAATGATAATCTCTCTTTTATAAGACTCTTCCCAAATTACTA
>JAQVWS010000036.1 GCA_028709585.1 Syntrophomonas sp.
AGATAAAAATCAACAATTTTCTTCAGATTTGTTCAAATATATTATTGTCCAGCTGAAAAAATGCTAAGGGGGGGGTTATTGATGATGGGGGATAACTGCAGGAATAAATGCGATTTAAGCTAAACCTTTACTAATTAGGACAACTGTTTTATAATACTAAATGAAAATGGCATCTTATTAGGGTTAAGTAAGACTATGGGTCGTTAACTCAGCGGGAGAGTGCTTCCCTGACACGGAAGAAGTCGTTGGTTCAAATCCAATACGACCCACCATAGAAATGAGTAATACCGGAGTTTGAGGCTCCGGTATTTTGTTGGGAACAGAATGATGTGGGGCTATCCGGGCGGTTATAATTCCATTTCGTCATTATCAATTTTTTGTGGTTTTAAGATACCGCTAACGTAATGGGTGGTCTCGCAGCCACACCAAATACAGATACAATTAGCTGGGCCGCAGGTTTCGGGATATTCGCCATCATTTAATATGCAGTTCAGATTAGTACAATAGTTTTCTAATAGGGTACTACAGTTTTGACAGTATGAATCGTTCTCAACATTATTAGTGACACCGCATTTCGCACATATTATATTCATGGGTTAATCCTCCTATCTCAATGGTAATATACCATTAATTATAATATTAAACAAAAAAAAGGCCCCCGATATTTGGGAACCAACATTAAAATATTTAGTTGAGGTCTTTGCATAACTCAAAACTACGTACAATAAAGCTTAGCTCATACAAGTATAAGAAAAGAGAATAATCAATACAGTAAATTTTACAACGTCTAAATGCAGTATATAAGAGAATAATCATTGCTACAATTATGCAAAAACCTCAAGGATTATTATAACCGTATACATATATATATGCAATAGTAAAATATACAAATAATAATATTGTAATAACAAAGTTTATAATGATGAGCGCGTAGATATTGTCTTACAAAGGAAAATGATACATAGTATAATAAAATTATTAAAATCTTTTAGAGCATGGAGGAAGTGGTATGAGTGTTGAATCTGCCAAGTCATTTTTTGTAAGAATGCAGACAGACGATGAATTTGCCGATAAGGTCAGAGCATGTGAGGATGTTGAGGAAATCAAGAAGTTAGTGTACGAAGAAGGTTATTATTTTTCAGCTGCGGATGTAATTGAGGCTGAAAAAGAGATTGTGGAAAAACAATAAACTAAGGCAATTGGCAACAGGAGTACCCGAAATAGGTTTAATCAATACAGGGAAGCGGCGGCTTCCCTGTATTGTAATGAAGGAGTTTGGGTTATGCAGTATAAGTCGTCTTCACTATCCGCGCTTACCATGAACCTGCTGGTTCTGCCAGAGCATACCAATCCGTATAGCAACATGCATGGGGGCGAAATGATGAAACTTATGGACAATGCGGCAGGAGTAGTAGCGGTCCGATACAGCGCTGGTCAGGTGGTCACTGCCAGTGTTGACAGTTTGGTTTTCAAAGAACCAATCAGGCTTGGAGATTTAGTATTGTGTGACGCAGAGGTAATCTATACCGGCAAAACCACTATAGGTGTATATGTTGCAGTAAAAGTAGAAAATATTGCGTCAGGGGAAACCAAACCGGCCTTGGAAGGATATTGGTTTTTCGTAGCTGTGGATGCCAACGAACGACCCAGAGCAGTACCCCCTTTGAAAATTGAAACCGTTGAGCAGGAAAGGTTGTTTGCCGAAGCCGGTCTTCGCCTGCAAAGGTTAAGGCAAGCGTAATTCTACCTGCGAAGTATAAAAACCGTCCTCAGACTGCCAGGACAAAATACATCAATAAAAATGATTAAATTTGTCACTACCATATGGTGGGGTATCTGTGATAGATTTAATGAAATGCTTAAGAAGAGCCTATAATAATTTGTCAGACAGCCATTGAGGAGGATAGAACGATTATGAAGAATATTGAGAAATATGCCAGAGCATATTTCATGCCCCCGGAAGTAACATATGATTGGGTCAAGAAGGATTATATAGATAAGGTGCCGATATGGTGCAGCGTTGATTTACGCGATGGAAATCAGGCACTTATTGAGCCTATGGGACTGGAAGAGAAATTAGAATATTTTCAATTGCTGGTGGATATAGGTTTTAAAGAGATAGAAGTTGGCTTTCCGGCTGCCTCAGATACTGAATATAGGTTTGTCAGAACAATAATAGAAAGAAACTTGATACCTGATGACGTCACTATTCAGGTGTTAACCCAGGCCCGGGAAAAAATCATAAGAAAAACTTTTGCAGCGATTAAGGGTGCCCCCCACGCGATAGTTCATCTGTATAATTCGACCTCAGTTGCACAAAGAAAACAGGTTTTTAAAATGAGCAAGGAGAAGGTCAAGGAGATTGCAATTAAAGGGGCAAAACTGGTAAAGAAACTAGCCGACGAAACCAATGGAGACTTTTTATTTGAATATAGTCCGGAGAGTTTTCCCGGCACCGAGGTGGAATATGCCTTGGAAGTATGTAATGCCGTAATTGATATTTGGCAGCCTTCACCAGACAAAAAGGTGATTATAAATATTCCTGCCACAGTAGAGATTGCAATGCCCCATGTATTTGCCTGTCAGGTGGAATATATGATCAAACATCTTAATCATAGGGAAAATATTATTGTATCATTGCATCCCCATAATGACAGAGGAAGCGCAGTTTCTGATGCGGAATTGGGAATACTGGCAGGTGCAGAAAGAATTGAGGGTACATTATTTGGCAACGGAGAGAGGACAGGGAACCTGGATATTATTACGGTTGCCATGAACATGTTCTCGCACGGGGTTAATCCCCAATTGGATTTCAGCAACATAAATGCAATTGCAGATAAGTATCGGCGTCTTACAGGAATGTATGTACACGAGAGGATGCCATATTCAGGCGAACTTGTTTTTACTGCCTTCTCGGGATCCCATCAGGATGCAATTGCCAAAGGCATGAAGTGGCGAGAAGCAAAAGAGAGCCCTATATGGAGTGTTCCTTATTTGCCAATTGATCCCAGAGATCTTGGCAGAGAATATGAGTCAGATATTATCCGTATAAATAGTCAGTCGGGCAAAGGTGGAGTCAGTTATATACTTAAACAGTCTTTTGGTTTGTCAATTCCTGAACAGATGAAGGAAGAAGTAGGCTATATCGTTAAGAACGTATCTGATCGGGAGCATAAAGAACTGTCGCCCGCCTGGATTTACAATATATTTGAAGAATTGTACGTTACTAATACCCCGATATTCACCGTATCGGAATTTCATTTTACGAAAAGAGATGGTGGGATTGTAGCCGAAGTAACTATTAAACAAGGTGAAGAGCAACATATTATTATTGCCAATGGTAATGGACGTTTGGATGCAGCCAGTAATGCTATCCGGCAGTATTTTGGGGTGGAATATGAGTTGCTGACCTATGAAGAACATGCCTTGTCCAAAGGCTCATCTTCAAAAGCTGCCGCTTATGTTGGGCTAATTGCCAATGATAAAGTATCCTGGGGAGTTGGATTTGATGAAGATATTATAAAAGCTTCAATCGAAGCCTTAACTGTGGCTGCTAATCATTTGGAATCAATCAAGTCTTTTAATGAGAGCAAAAGAGATGAGAGAATGATCGCCATAATGAACTATATTCAAAAGAATTATGGCACTGTTACTTTGGGAGAACTATCAGATAAATTTTATCTATCAATACCCTATTTATCAAAATATATCAAAGGAAAGACCGGCAGGACATTTGGGGAGATTGTAAAAGAGACCAGAATGAATAAAGCCAAGACTCTATTGAAAAGCAAAGGCATGACAGTAGAAGTTATTGCCGAAGCGGTAGGCTACGAAAATGTAGAACATTTCAACAGATTGTTTAAAAAGGCTTATAAAATGACACCGGTCCAGTTTCGCAACCAGAAATAGATTAAATCAAAACAGAATTGCAGAATATGGTTAATTGCTGGGGGTGCTGATTGTACTAACTATCATCACCCCTATATTAATGTTGCTACTACTGCAGCTATTAAACTGTCCCCTGAGGGCAGTTTTTTGTTTTCTGGAAGATCAAGATCCGAGTAGCAAATTGACCAGGCCGCCATATTATATAAAGGACAAAACGGCATTTGCGATTTTTACTTTTCCTCAGGAAAGATAGGGCAGTAAATAAAGAAAGGAGAAGAAAATGCAGATACACACGGTACCCAGTCCAAATTACAGCCAAGGGCGAAATGGCAAAGGTGTTATTGCTATTGTTAACCACATTACAGCCGGACTAATGCCGGGAACATTATCCTGGCTGCGGAACCCAGGTGCCAAAGTATCCTGTCATTACTTGGTTGCCAAAGATGGCCGCATTTACCAATTGGTAGCAGATGAAGATACCGCCTGGCACGCGGGAATAGTAAAAAAACCTGATTGGGTGCTTTATGACGGTTCCAATCCGAATCTATATACAATTGGCATCGAGCATGAATGCAAATCAGGAGGAGAGCTCACAGAAACTCAGTATCAAGCTACATTGTGGCTGCAGCGCAATCTCATCAGGAAATGGCCTGCAATTAAAGCCGATGCTGATCATATTATTGGTCATTATAGGATTGATTCAGTCAATCGGGCCAATGATCCGGGAGCGAATTTTCCCTGGATCAGGTTATTCAGGGATTTAAACGATGTTAATCCGGCTCAGCAGACTATAAATATCCGAATGCGCGGTCAAAACATGACCGGAATTGTAATTAACAATACTACGTATGCGCCAGTTCGGCAATTGGCAGAGAATCTCGGTTATAAGGTAACCTGGGATGAAAAAAACAATACTGTAATAGTAGTATAAAAAGATAGAGTTAAATCACGTGCAGTCAAATTCTTTAGAACATTGGGGTCAGCCAACACAATGAGTCTATAACAAATTATTTGCACAAATTTGGGATAGTAATGACTGAATAATGAAAAATGGCCTCACATATAATAATTTAAGCATTGATAGGAGGCCAAATATGCTTTATGAACTTAAAATTACAACGGTCGCAGATAGCACTCCGTTCATGGAGCAGTTACGCGACAAATTTACCTGGTTGGAACAGCAAGGTTATAGTCTGGAGGTCATTGATTTAGCACCAGAACCAGGCAACAATCTATTGGCGGAACTAAGATTGGAAAATAATAAAAATGCACCCGCTTATAGAGAAGAAGATATTATATATATTTTTAAGCATCAAGTATCCGAGTTTTTGGCTGATCATATTGTCAGGGATTGGGAAAAAAAACTTATATGGAAAGAAATCAATAAAAAGAGCCGTCATATTTCTGTAGAAGACCAGGTGCTAATTTTAGATAAAGCAGAAAATTTTATAAAGCGGTCTAATTCCAATGAGAGCCTGAATTTGCTGAGAAACTATGGACGCAAAAACAAAATAACCCATAAAATATTTGATTATATTTACTATCATCATGTTTTAGTTTTAGAAGGTTTTATTCGATTTTGTATGCAGGATTATCAAACCGAAATAAGATTTGCGGTTGATTTGGCTTGTGAAGAACTAAAAAATGAAAAGGAATATAATGAGTTTGTCAGATTGCTGAGATATTTTGTTGATACCCAGACTCCCCTTATTAAAGAGGTAAATATATTAATCGATAAAAGAGGGCGTTTTTACCTATGGGATGGGAATGGGGTCACAATTGAAGAAAAAAATATCAATTGTTATATTAACGATATGATTTTTGGGGAATTAAACCTGGATGATATTTTGGTTAGTATTTTGATAACAGTTGCTCCTCTGCAAATTATATTGCATAACAGTATTAATTCGAGAAGCGAAACCGTCAAGGTAATTAGAAATGTATTTGCTGAAAGAATAAGAGAATGTAAAGGCTGTGAGCGATGTTTGGCGAGTAAAAAACTGGATGGCTGATTAAATTACGACGTTAAGTAATACCAGATACCGAGCGTAAAACGAATAGAATTGAGATAAAAGGCGAGGGAGAGTTTCCTAAGCCTTTTATTTGCTGTTAAATATAAAATCTGATATTCTTTTTGATAGTAATCGATGATTTTTCTGGAGGTGTATAAATGATTTACATAAGCTTGAAAGACGGGAGCCAAAGACAGTTCCCCCAAGGAACCACCTTGCTGCAGGTTGCCGAAAGCATCAGCCCCAAAATTGCCAAATCGGCGGTAGCCGCTGTATTTAATGGTCAGGTTACCGATCTAAATACAAAAGTCTATGCAAATGGTGAATTAGAAATACTAGATTTTGAGGATGAGCGTGCCCGTACGGTATATAGGCATTCATCTTCCCATGTTATGGCTCAGGCTGTAAAAAGGTTATGGCCGGATACCAAGTTTGCTATTGGCCCTGCCATTGATAAGGGGTTTTATTATGATTTTGATACGGAGCATACCTTTACCCCCGATGATTTTAAACTAATTGAAAAAGAGATGGATAGCATAATTAAGAGTGATTATCCATATGTCCGCCAAGAGTTGTCCAAAGAAGAGGCACTTAAGTTTTTTGCGGACAGAAATGAAGATTATAAAGTGGATTTAATCCAGAACTTGCCTGAAGATGCCATAATCGGTCTATATCAGCAGGGAGAATTTATTGACCTGTGCAAAGGCCCTCATCTTCCTTCTACAGGCAGTCTTAAAGCCATTAAACTTATGAGCCTGGCCGGAGCATACTGGCGGGGCAGCGAAGATAACAAAATGCTGCAGCGGATTTATGCCACCTCTTTTCCTAAACAAGCTATGCTGGATGATTATCTGCATAAATTGGAAGAAGCCAAAAAACGTGATCATCGTAAATTAGGCAAAGAATTAGGTTTGTTTGTGCTTCTTGATGAAGGACCGGGTTTCCCCTTTTTCCTGCCCAAAGGAATGATTTTAAGAAACGAACTGGAAAACTATTGGCGCGATCAACATCAAAAGGCAGGTTATCAGGAAATTCGCACGCCAATAATATTAAACACTGACCTGTGGCATCGTTCCGGCCATTGGGATCACTATAAAGATAATATGTATTTTACGAAGATTGACGAAGAAGACTATGCGGTCAAACCTATGAATTGCCCGGGCGGTATATTGGTTTACAAGCAGAATCTGCATAGCTACCGGGAAATGCCCATCAGAATAGGCGAGATGGGTCTGGTGCATCGACATGAGATGTCCGGGGTTCTGCATGGGCTAATGCGAGTACGCGCATTTACTCAGGATGATGCCCATATATTTATGCTGCCTGAGCAGATAATAGATGAAATAAACGGGGTAATGAACCTTATAGACCTATTCTATAAACAGTTTGGGTTCAATTATCATGTGGAGCTGTCCACACGTCCGGAGAACTCCATGGGTACCCAGGAGATTTGGGATGTGGCTACTGATGCCCTCAAACAAGCCCTGGAAGCAAAATCAATGCCATACATTATTAATGAAGGCGATGGCGCTTTCTATGGTCCCAAAATTGATTTTCATCTGCAGGATTCCTTGGATCGAACCTGGCAATGCGGAACCATTCAGCTTGATTTTCAAATGCCGGAAAAATTTGATTTAAACTATATTGGTGAGGATGGGGAAAAACACCGTCCGGTTATGATTCATCGAGTTATTTACGGCAGTATGGAGAGATTCATAGGTATTTTGATTGAGCATTTTGCGGGAGCCTTCCCTGCCTGGCTGGCCCCGGTACAAGTACGGGTTCTGCCGATCGCAGAAAGGCACCATAATTACGCCGAAACAGTACTTGCCAGCCTGAGAGATCAAGGTATAAGGGTCGAGGCCGATAAACGCAGTGAAAAAATAGGCTATAAGATAAGAGAGGGTCAGTTGCAGAAAATACCTTATCTTTTGGTTATTGGTGATAAAGAATCAGATGCCGGGGCGGTATCTGTGCGCCATCGCAAAGAAGGCGACCTGGGTGCTCAGCCACTGGGTGATTTTATTGCTATGCTAAAAAATGAGATTAGTGGAAGAATAATTAGATAATACGCTTGATTATATGTCAATGGTATGCTATACTGCAAAAGTTATTATAAAGCAGGAGCCTTGCTTCTCACCTTACAACCAGAGGTTCGTAAGGTAACCGGAAACAGATAATTTAATACCTATGTAAGTGGACTTACTTAGGTGGATATCTGTTATGGGGTTTAGAAGCGGGTTTTGTAACCCGCTTTTTATATTTTCAGGAGGTGAATTTCTTATCAGCAAAGATTGGAGAGTTAATGAGGATATCCGGGTCAAAGAGGTTCGACTGGTCAGCGAAGATGGTGAACAATTGGGGATAGTGCCTATTCGCGAAGCCCTGGCAATGGCCGAAGAAAAAATGGTTGACTTGGTAGAAGTAGCTCCATCGGCTAAACCGCCGGTTTGCCGTTTAATGAACTATGGCAAATTCAAGTTTGAACAGAGCAAAAGGGAAAAGGAATCCCGTAAGAAGCAAAAAATAATCTCTATTAAAGAAGTTAAGATGAGGCCTAACATTGAAGAACATGACTTTCAGGTTAAGGCCAAAAACGCCCGTAAGTTTTTGGCTGCTGGAGACAAGCTGAAGTTTACCATTATGTTCAGAGGCAGACAGATTACCCACCCGGAACTGGGAGAAAAGTTATGTTTGCAATTAGCTAAGGAACTGGCGGATATTTCAACAATTGAAAAAACGGCAAAAGTTGAGGGACGGAACATGGTTATGATTCTGGCTCCTAAATTAGATAATATTTCGAAGGAGGATTAATCCATGCCTAAAATGAAAACTCACCGTGGTGCCGCTAAAAGATTCAAAAAAACTGGCAGCGGACTGATAAAAAGGGCTAGAGCATATGCAAGTCATATTCTGGGCGACAAAAGTCCCAAAAGAAAAAGAAGACTGCGCAAATCCACCCTGGTGGTCTCAGTGGAACAGAAAAACATCGCTAAAATGATTCCTTATAAATAGATAGAGAGGGGACTAATTTTATGCCAAGAGTAAAACGTGGGGTAACTACTCACAGACGACATAAAAAGATATTGAAGTTAGCCAAAGGATACGTTGGCAGTAAATCTAAGCTATTCCGTGTAGCCAATCAGCAGGTAATGAAATCCGGAGCTTACGCATATGCCCATAGAAAGATGAAGAAAAGGGAATTCCGTAAATTATGGATTGCACGTATTAACGCTGCTGCCAGGGATAATGGCACTACTTACAGCCGGATGATACACGGATTAAAAGTTGCCGGAGTTGAGGTGGACCGCAAAGTGCTTGCGGATCTGGCCATAACTGATCCCCAGGGTTTCACCGAACTGGCTGACGTAGCCAAAAAAACCATGTAGTTATATTCAAGATAGAATTTAAAAAGTATGGCTTGAGCCATGCTTTTTTTATCGGTGTCTTCGCCTAAAACCTATTCTGCGCAGCAAAAAGGCTATTACATTGCCGGTAATCCCAGGATAGGCAGAGCAAAGCCCCGCCCCTACGGACAAATTCTGATGCCAGGTGATGCCAGGGGGACGTTTTGTTTGGCAGGCGCCAATTGTAGGGGTGGGGCTCTGCTCCACCCGAATTATCCAATATCGGAGAAATAATATTAGAGCAATGGTATGTATAGTGCAGGAGTGTGATTTCTTGTGAAGATAGTTTCTTCCCTGGACAACAGATATGTGAAACTGGCTGCCAGTTTAAAGCAAAAAAAGCATCGGGATGATGAAAATATGTTTTTGGTGGAAGGCAAGCGCTCGGTTGCTGAAGCCCAACATAAATCTGAATTGCTGACCGCTTTATTCTTGGAAGAAGGTCTACAAGATTATGAGTTAGATTATTCCATGTACTCAGATGTATTTCTGGTTAGCGCCAAAATTATGCGCCACATTTGTTCCACCGAAACGCCCCAGGGAATTGCAGCAATAATAAAAAAACCGGCCTGGTCCTGGTTGGATGTAACGAATGATGGGGGGATATTTGTTTTACTGGATCGGATTTCTGATCCTGGCAATATTGGCAGTATTTTAAGAAGCTGTTGGGCGCTGGGAGTAAATGGGGTATTAATGACCAAAGGAAGTGCAGACCCATTCAACCCTAAGGTGGTAAGATCAACTATGGGCGCTTTGCTAAATGTACCCGTTTTTGGAAATGTTTCTGATGATCAGTTGGATGAGTTATATGGACAGGGATATTTATTTATAGGCACTGACCAAAATGCGGAAGAAACATATTATTACCATAAATATCCACGCAAATCAGTTATTATATTCGGGAGTGAGGCGACAGGAGCCAGTTCAGAGTTAAAAAGCAGGTGTGACCGTTTGATAAAAATTCCAATGAATTTATCGGTTGATTCTTTGAATGTAGCGGCCGCATGTGCTATAATAATTGCAGAAGTCGCAAAGCAGCGTGACGAGAGAACCAGGTTGGCTTTGAACCAGTGATATGTTGGGGTAGTTTAATTCATAAGAATTAAATTGGAGGGTAAACCACTTATGTATGATCAAGCCGAAAACCTATGGCATCTTTTCGAAACTTCCGGTTGTATTATTTATTATCTTTTATATAAACAGCTAAAAATTCAATAAGCATGAAATGTTATGATCAGGACAAGTAACCTGGCGGCAAGCTTCCAGGGAGGCCGTATCATAGACTGAAAGTACGGCTAAGGGGAAAGCAGGCGAATTCACCTGTGAACAGAGGATTGAAAAACAGTAGATCCTTTCGGTTGCCTCCGTTATGGGCGTTGAGAGAGCTGGATTGATTTCATCCAGTTAATTAGGGTGGTACCACGGAAATGTACTTTCGTCCCTTGGGGATGAAAGTATTTTATTTTCTGAAGAAATACTGACGGATAGCAAACCGCTTAAGTCCCAATTGGACTTATTATAATAAAAGAGGGGGTCGGCATATGATAGAAAGGTTAAATAAGATTAAAAGTTTGGCAGTTGCCCAAATAGTTGAGGTAAATGATTTTGATTCTTTAAATGAGCTTAAAGTAAGAACTCTGGGGCGCAAGGGTGAGATTACCATGCTTTTAAGAGGGCTTAAAGACCTGAACGGCCAAGAAAGAATTGAAGCTGGCAGAGCTGCCAACGAAATCAAAGATAACCTGGAAAAACTGATTGATGCCAAAACAGCTGAACTAAAAGCTAGAGAACTTGAACATAAACTAAAAGAGGAAAGAATCGATATAAGCTTGCCCGGTCTGCCCTTGCCGCTGGGAGGGAAGCATCCCATCACTATGATTGCTGACGAAATAAAAAATATCTTTATTGGCCTGGGTTTTAGCATTGCTGAAGGACCGGAGATAGAGAGCGATTATTATAACTTTGAGGCGCTGAATATGCCCCGCAATCATCCGGCTCGTGATATGCAGGATACCTTTTATATTAATGAAGAAATGTTGTTAAGAACCCATACCTCCCCAGTCCAGGTCAGAACCATGGAAAAAATGGCCCCTCAGATTCCAGTGAAAATAATTGTTCCCGGCAAGGTTTACCGTAAGGATGATGATGCCACCCATTCTCCGATGTTTAATCAAGTTGAAGGTCTGTTAATAGATAAAAACATTACCTTTGCCAATCTAAAAGGTACGTTGATGCTGTTTGCCCAGAGGATATTCGGGGAAGAGGTGCGAGTGCGGTACCGCCCCAGTTTCTTTCCGTTTACCGAACCCAGCGCGGAAATGGATATATCCTGTGTACAATGCCAGGGTAAGGGTTGCCGCATGTGTTCCCATACTGGCTGGCTGGAGATATTGGGAGCCGGCATGGTAAACCCCAGGGTTCTCCAATATGGCGGCTATGATCCGGAAAAAGTAACTGGGTTTGCCTTTGGAATGGGTATTGAAAGGATTGCCATGTTGAAGTATGGCATTAACGATCTGCGTTTGTTTTTTGATAATGATAAAAGATTCCTTAAACAGTTTTAGGAGGTGAGTGCATGGGAGTATCGATAAATTGGCTGAAAGAATATGTGGATTTTACCTGGTCGCCGGAAGAAACAGCACATCGTCTGACAATGGCTGGCATAGCCATTGAAGGGGTGGAGAAGAATGCAGACGATAGTATTCTAGAGCTTGATCTTACCCCTAACCGGGGTGATTGTCTGGGGGTAATAAATCTTGCCCGTGAGATTGCAGCATTAAATGGAACAGATCTGCATATGCCAGAAATTGAGATGCGGGAAAACCAGGCAGATATCAACGATTATATCAAGGTTGAAATCGCTGATCCTGATCTATGCCCGCGATATACGGCTCGTTTGATTAAAAACATAACAGTTGGCCCTTCACCCCAATGGCTGCAGAACAAGCTGCTTAGCTGCGGAATAAATCCCATTAACAATATTGTTGATATTACTAATTTTGTAATGGTGGAAAGCAACCAGCCGCTGCATGCCTTTGACTATGACCTGCTGGGAGAAGCTAATAAAATAGTGGTACGCCGGGCTCAGGCAGGCGAAAAAATAACTACTTTAGATGATGTCGAACGTGAGCTGGAAGAAGAGATGCTGCTCATAACGGATAATGGCAGACCGATAGCCATAGCCGGTACCATGGGGGGGCAAAACACGGAAATAAGCGCAAAGACCGTTAATGTTCTGCTAGAATCGGCCTGTTTTAAGGGAACCAGCATCCTAAAGACTTCCAAGAAACTATCATTAAGGAGCGATTCTTCGATTCGTTTTGAGAAGGGCTCTGATATTAATGGGCTAATCTATGCTGTCAACCGGGCAGCTGCCCTAATGCAGGAACTAGGCGAAGGAGAGATAGTAGCGGGCATCTGTGACTGTTACCCGCAACCAAAACCTCTGCTCCAAGTAGTTCTGCGCCCAGAGCGGGTGAACTACCTGTTGGGCATCAGCCTCGAGCCTGCACAAATCAAGGAGTATATTGCCAGGCTTAAATTCAAATATGATGAAGAGGCGGGTAATCTTCTGGTAACCATACCTTCCTATAGGCCAGATATTGAGATGGAAGTAGATCTTATTGAAGAAGTAGCCCGTTTGCACGGCTATGAACATATTCCAGCTACATTGCCCACAGGGGTTACAACCCAGGGAGGGCTTACTCTCTTTCAACAGTTTAAAGATCATCTGAAACAGTTTATAGCAGGAACCTGTTTTGAAATTGTCAATTATAGCTTTATCTCACCCCGCTATTTTGACATGCTGCTGCTTCCAGCAGAAAGCCGGATGAGAGATACAGTCAGGGTTGCCAACCCCTTATCTGATGAACAGAGTGTTATGCGTACCTTGCTCCTGCCGGGTATGCTGGATACAGTCAGCCGCAATCTGGCCCGTAAAAACAACAATTTGGCGTTCTTCGAAATGGGGACCGTATTTTATGCCCAGGGAGAAGGTTTGCCGGTGGAAGTACAGAAATTAGGAGCAGTTGTAGCCGGCAGATTGGAAATGAATTGGCTGAAGAAGGATATAAATATGGATTTCTATTACCTTAAAGGGGTATTGGAAAACCTGTTGTGCTCATTGGGAATTGATAATTTATCCTGGTTAGAAGCTAATGATTCTTATTACCATCCTGGCCGGGCAGCAGTTGTAATGAGCAACGGAAAGGCATTGGGAACCCTGGGAGAGATACATCCTGTGGTCAGGCAGAGTTTTGATATAAAACCTCGCGTTTGCGCCTTTGATTTAGACGTTGCCAATTTATTTGCATTATCCAGGCAGCGGGTAATGATGGAACAGATTGCTCGCTATCCGGCAGTGGAAAGAGATCTGGCTATTGTAGTGGATCAACAGGTGAAGGCATCCGAGGCAATAGAGATAATTCGTGAGCAGGGCAAAGACCTGCTGCAAAACACTGTGATATTCGATATCTATGCGGGGGAACAGGTTCCGGCAGGCTGTAAGAGCATGGCTTTTAAGATGACTTTTCAATCCGGTGACAGAACTCTTACTGAAGCTGAGGTAGCCGCCAGGATGGATGAGATTATGGCGGAGTTAAAGAACAAAATAAAAGCCACTCTCAGATAGATTTGATATATCAAACTAAACTCTTAAACTGGAAGAATGTTGCCAAGACAGCCTTCCAGTTTTTTTAATTTGGAAGGCAAAACCAAAGCCTTGGCAGCCATATTTTAATTTTTACATACCGGCCAATGATTAGGAGGAGTTAATAGTATATAATGTTAGTAATATGTAAAGAGGGAGATTACAACATGGCTATTGCATCTGAAAGAAATACAATAGAAGCTAATGTTAAAGGGTTTGGGGCTTATCAGGTAGCTGCTGGAACACTGCTGGGGGAATTATATCTAAGCATACAGGAGAAATTCAAATACCCTATTGCGGCGGGTATTATCAACAATACCTTGAGAGATTTGCACTATAAGCTCGATAGTGACTGTGACGTGGAGTTGGTTGATACTTCTACGGAAGCAGGACTAAGAATATACCGCAGGAGTGCTGCTTTTTTATTAATCAAAGCCTGTAAAGACCTGTTTCCGGAGCGAACTCTTATGATAAAGCATACTTTATCCAATGGTCTTTACTGTGAGTTTCTAAATAAAACCACAACAGACAATGAAATTGAACTTATACAGGATAGAATGCGTGAGATCGTGTCCCTGGATTTGCCTATAAACAAATATCTGCTGGAAAATGAAGAGGCCAAAAGGATATTCGCCGGGCAGAATCAGGATGACAAGGTTAAGCTTATGCGGTACAGGGATAAAGAAGCGGCTCATGTTTATGAACTGGATGGTTTTATTGAATACTTTTACGGCTACATGGTCTACCGTACGGGTATCTTGAACAGATTCAAGCTGCTTTATCTTTCCGGAGGTATTATCTTAAGAACCCCGGAAAAAGATGATATTGATCTTATTAAACCATATCATGAACAAAAGAAGTTAGCCATTATACACCAAGAAGCCAAGGAGTGGGTGGAGATGCTGCGTATGCCTCATCTGGCTGCTTTAAACGAAATCATTACCCTGGGTAATATTGATGATATTATACGAGTCAATGAGGCGCTGCATGAAAAGAAGATTGCTTATATTGCAGACTCTATATGTCACAATCCGGCTATCAGATTAGTTTCGATAGCAGGTCCTTCTTCCTCGGGCAAAACCACATTTGCCCAGCGATTATTGATTCAGCTGCGGGTGAATGGGCGCCGTCCGGTTTCCATCTCTCTGGATAATTATTTCGTGGACAGAAACCGCACTCCATTGGATGAAAAAGGAAATTTAAATTTTGAAAGCCTGGAGGCATTGGATATAGATCTCTTTAACGAGCACCTTACTCGTTTGATAAATGGCGAAGAGGTAGAAATACCTGTTTATAATTTTAAAACCGGTAATCGGGAATACCTCGATGTAAAGATTAAGGTTCCGGCGGGAGAACCAATAATTATCGAAGGAATACATGGGCTTAATGAACGTTTGACCTGGAGTATTCCGAGGATAAATAAGTTTCAGATATATATCAGTGCGCTGACCCAGTTGAATGTTGATTACAGCAATCGGATTCCAACAACCGACAGCCGGCTGATCAGGCGAATAATAAGAGACAGCCGAACCAGAGGATACTCGGCCAGGAATACGATCAGACAATGGCCTTCGGTAAGAAGGGGCGAGGAAAGATATATATTCCCGTTTCAGGAAAATGCCGATGTAATGTTTAATTCATCCCTGGTATATGAATTGTCGGTTTTAAAGCTTTATGCAGAGCCTCTGTTGGAGGCTATTGACAATGATCAGCCCGAGCACGTGGAAGCGAGCCGCTTACTGCGGTTTTTAAGCTATTTTCGTGCCATTCAGCCGAATAATATACCACCCAATTCCATATTAAGAGAGTTTATAGGCGGCAGTTGGTTCAGAGATTAAGTATGGAAAGAATATATGGGGGGAAATCCCGTTAGCGTTCTTCCAGAACATAATAGGCAATATTGCTGCAGTGATCGCCTATTCTTTCCAGGTTGGTCAGCATATCCAGGAACACTGCACCGTTATTGCCATTGCAGATTCCTTCGTTTAGCCTGCGAATATGGGCTTTACGATAGAGCGCCTGCAATTCATCAATCCTATCTTCATGAACTAATACCTGTCGGGCAACAGAGGCATCCTGTTTTTCCAGCAGCCTGTAAGTCAGAAGCAGGGCATCATTGGTGACTTCAATAATACTATTCATTTCTTCCTGGGCTTGTCCGGAAAAATTAACCTGGTATTTGGTTGCATAGGTTGCCTGTTCGATAATGTTTTCACTATGATCCCCAATACGCTCAATATCGTTTAATGATTGCAGTAATATATATGCACTGACGGATTCCTCTTCGGATAGTTGTTTCTGAGAGGCTAGTACCAGATAATCAGTAATCTCTCTTTCCAGGCGGTTGATAGCATTTTCAAGTGCTAATGATTTTTCCAGCAGCGATTCCTGACGGGTATTAAAATACTCAATAGCATTCAAAAAAGCCTCACGGGCAAAATAACCCATGCGCATTGTCTCTCTTTTAGCCTGTCTCAGGGCTACGGAAGGATTACTCAGCAATCGCTGGTCAATATATTTGGGCCGGTATTCATCATAAGCATCATCATTTCGCTCCGGGATCAGTTTGGTGACAATAAAAGCCAAAAGTGCTACCAGTGGAAGCTGAATAATGGTATTGCTAATATTAAATACTGCATGTGTCTGAGCAATCTGAAGCTTAATATTTATTGTTTCCCACGAACCTACAAAACCAGGCAGGAGAACGAATATATAATTTGTGAAGAGAATGACTATTTTATTGAAGATTCCAATTAAAAATAGCGGCAAAAATATTATTGCCCCGATCATGTTAAACATAAAATGAGCTAGCGCGGTTCTTTTGGCTGTAACACTAGCGCCAAGACCGGCTAAAAGAGCGGTTATAGTGGTACCTATATTATCCCCAAACAGGATTGGAACAGCCTGGTTATAGGTGATTGCGCCTTCATAAGCCAATTGCTGCAAAACGCCAATGGTAGCACTGCTGCTCTGTACTATAGCCGTAAAAATCATCCCTATGGTCACGCCAATTATAGAGTTATTATCTATACTGCTCATCAAATCGACAAAAAAAGGCAGATCTTTTAGTGGTTTCATTCCGGCGCCCATTATAGTTAAACCAAAAAATAGGACACCAAAACCAAATATTACCTTTCCCACTGCATTTATCTTTTTGGCTTTGGAAAACAAGAATATAAGCGCGCCTAAACCCAAGATAGGAAGCGAATAAGCCTGCAGATTAAATCCTATCAGATAAGCAGTCATGGTTGTGCCAATATTGGCTCCCATTATTACACCGATGGCCTGGCGCAGGGTCAGCAATTGAGCATTAACCAACCCTACGGTTATAACCGTAGTAGCACTACTGCTCTGGATTAGAGCAGTAACCAGAGCACCTGTCAAAACGCCTCGGACAGGATTTTTGGTGCCCTTTTCCAGAATGGCGCTCATTCTGCTGCCAGCCATGGATTGCAAACCATCGGACATAAAGCGCAGACCAAATAAGAATAGGCCTAAACCGCCCATGAATGAAAATAGAAGTTCAGATATGGATATATTCAAATAAAAACCTCCATTTAATTCTGTCTAAAATATATTTTATGTTTGTTAACTAAGATATTATACCAAATTAATTATACTGTCGGTGCAGGTTTATTAGCTTTTAGTGATAAAAGATATTATAAAAATAATCCCGGGGCATTAAAAACACCCTCGGGATTATAATTTAAAGAAAACTAATTGAAGCAAATATAAGATACTCAATGGCAGCGTCATCCATTAAGAACTTACTTGTTTAGAGAAATCAGGCTAACCGCATTTTTCATACCTTAGAAGCTTTTTCCCTAATATTTAACGCATGTAACTATTTTACAGGGGTATTTATTGCTGTACCAAGATGAGACAGTGATGACTGCCCCGTTTTGTATTGTAATAGGACAGCTGGAAAACAAACGGTATTTCTCTTTTTTAAAACTATCGACATTTCTGCAAGCAACTTATTACTAAACCCAATATATTAAACATATTAATAGAAAGAAATTTTAAAGAAAAATATTTGATTCTGCCTGTTAAGTTGGAATGCTTATTGCAAATAAAGTAGATGAGTAAAAAATTTTATTTACGTTTTGGGGAAGGAGGAGAGGGATAGGCTACGATTGGAAGTAAACGAATACTTCCTGTGAAGTAGTGAAAAAGCCGGATTTTAGAAATGAGGAGGGAGTTAATTGAGTGATCAACGTATGATGCCAATACCCGATAAAAATGCGCCGCTAAATGGGTTGATGATCGTAA
>JAQVWS010000158.1 GCA_028709585.1 Syntrophomonas sp.
CGTCTTGTCAGTACCACAGAAACCTAAAAAGCCACCTGTATGATTTAATCCCTCTACGCTACCATAGGCTCTGCAGTCTTGAGCGCCACCAAAGCAATATGCCGCAAAACCCCCAGTTGGGTAATTGCTATTATTGCTAACGTTACCCTCTGACCAGCAGTCGGAGATCAGGCAACTTTCGCCGAGAAATCCGATAAAACCTCCGCTTAAACCGTCTTGAGCAATAACATCACCTGTCGAATAGCAACTGCTGATAACCGTGTTATAATAGCATTCCCCTGCAAAACCTCCGGCATCATTACTGCTGCTAACCGATCCGGCAGCGGAACAATTGGAGATGGTGGTGGAATAGCTGATATGATATACAAAACCCCCGATATGTTTACCCGAAATGTTTCCCGTTGCGGTACAATTCTGGATAACCGTGTTATTAAAGCATTGTCCTGCAAAACCCCCAGCATTATCACTGCTGCTAACCGATCCGGCAGCGGAACAATTGGAGATGGTGGAATTATTTATATGATAAACAAAACCCCCGATATTTTCACCCGAAGTGTTACCCGTTGCGGTACAATTCTGGATATCCGTGTTATTATGGATTTCTGCCACGAACCCCCCAAATTCACTACTACCGCTAACCGATCCGGCAGCGGAGCAGTTGGAAATAGTACCGTTACTGCTAAATTCAACCAAACCACCGGCATTATGCCCCGAAATGTTTCCCGTTGCGGAACAGTTACTGAGATAAGCCCCCTCGTAGATTTCAGCTACAATACCACCAGCGTAACCGTCTGTTGATGATGCTGTTATTGTAGCTGAGCTCGTACATTCAGTGATCTCTCCGCCGTTTGATATTTCAACGATACCACCGGCATGGCCAGAAAAATCGCTTCCAGTGCTTTGAATGATACCTGAAGATGTGCAGTTGGTAATCGAAGCCCCATTAAAGTTTAAATTGACGATCCCACCGGCATTATTTTTGAAAAGCAAGGTTGCATTGACGCTGCAATCGCTTATGGTTGAATTGTTGCTTACTACCAAAATACCTGCAATACTGTTGCTGGTAATTGTACCTGTGACCGTGCAATTTGTGATGGTTCCATTTTCACAATAGACCGCTACAGCTGCAGCGCTATCGCTTGTGGCATTAATTGAGACATCGAAGAAGTTCAGGTTCCTGACAGTACCTCCACTTATTTCAGAGAATAAGCCGCCATGTGTCGAATTCAAATTTCTTATGGCATAACTGTTACCATCCAGTGTTCCCGTAAACTGGTTAGAGTGACCGCCCAGAGGTGTCCAGTCTGGCACTTCTGATAAATCGATGTCTGACATTAAAATGTAGCTTTCGGACATATTCTGCGATATGTTTATCAGGTCATTAACTGTATGGATTGGTATGACAGACTGTTCACCTTCCATGAGCAGAGAGGAATTCGATTGTATAACACTCGTTTCTTGAACTGAAGGTTTTTCATATAACTGCTGAATTTCCTGTAGTCGTTTTTGCATATCAAGATAACGTTCTTGAGCCTGTGTTTCATGAAAAAGCATACTATCCGACAGTATATTTGTATTAGATAGCTGCGTCGATCCATTCTCAACTGCCTCTACAATATGATAATAAAAAATAGATGACGAGCTTAGTAAAAACAAGATAATAATAAATGGCATCCATTTTATGGCTTTTTTGATACCCGCTCTCATCTTCTGGGATCCCCTTTTCCTTTTTTAACTGAGTGAGCATATTAATGCGTGGCAATAATACCCTTGGCACCCATAATAAGCATATACTAGCTTATTCTACATAGTATACCATAATACCTACTAATAATTGCTAAAAATTAACAACATAATGCGACATGATTTTACAGCATTTTCATATTAATTCCTGCAATACACCATGCCTTTAAAATAAAAAAAGAATCCTCATCATGGTAGATGGCAAAATTTCTTATTGACGTGCAATTGCCCATGCGTTATACTGTGTATATACTATATATACAGTGAGTAAGAAAAACTCAATCCAATAAGAATACACTAAGAAAGTCAGCCAAACCTTTCTCTAAGGGGGTGCGCCGTTGTACATTCCGATTGTGAAAAACAGTCCGCTGCCGGCTTATCAGCAAATTTTCAACAGCATCGAAAAAAGAATTCTAACGGGCGAGCTGCAGCCGGAAGATCCCCTGCCTTCTATACGTCAATTGGCCCAGGACACCTCCGTAAGCATCATTACGGTTCGCAGGGCTTACACTGATCTGGAGGGAAAAGATTTGATCTACAGCCGCCCTGGACTGGGTTCTTTTGTAGCCCCGCTTACCGACAGCAAACGCCGTGAATTGCAGATTGCACTGCTCAGGCCGCTGCTGCTGGAGACGTTATACAAGGCCCGGGAATTAAACATCAGACCGCAGCACCTGTTGGAATTGTTAAAAAGATTAATTGAGGAAATAAACGGTGAGGGAGTGGAGAGTGATGCATGATCTGGCAATTCAGGCCAGAGGATTGACAAAGAAATACGGCACGTCAACTGCTTTACAGGACCTTGATTTAGAGGTCCCACGGGAAAGCATCTTTGCCGTGCTGGGACCCAACGGCGCCGGCAAGACCACTCTTTTCAAGATCCTGACCGGTCTTGTCAATTCCAGCTCCGGGGAAGCCACTGTGCTGGGCTACCGGCTTAATAACCAGGACACTGAATTTCGGACCAAGATAGGCTATGTTGCCGAAAACCCTGTTATGTACGGTTACTACACAGCGCTGGAGATGGCAGCCTTTTGCGCCTCCCTGTACCCCCGCTGGAACCCTAAATTAGTGGAAACAGCATTCAAAAGGCTTGACATCCCCGAAAATAAAAAGATCAAAGAATTATCCCACGGACAAAAAAGCGCCCTGGCCCTGACCCTGGCCCTTGGACCTGAGCCTGAGTTGCTGATCCTGGATGAACCAGGCACAGGGCTGGACCCAATGAAAAGAAGAGACTATTTTAAACTGCTTATGGATCAGGTGGTATCCTTGGGTGGTACCGTACTGATTTCTTCCCACACACTTCATGAGGTTGAGCGGCTGGCTGACCGGGTGGCTTTCCTAAACCAGGGCCGCCTGGTGATGGTCAAGGACATGGCCGACCTCAAGACGGGGGAAAAAAGGATCCGGGTTGTTTTCCAGGGCCGGCCACCGGAGAGTGTGTTTAACCTGGCGGGTATAGTTCGGGTGGAACAGGAAGGTTCCGGCTACCTGCTGACGGTCACGGAAAACCCCCATGGTGTCTTAGAGGAACTTTCACGCCACCCCCATTTCGCCCTGGAGATTATCGACCTGGACCTGGAGGATATCTTCCTGGAGTATGCCCACAGGGAGGAGGCCCCGCAGAATGGTTAATTCTACAATGTTCAGAAAAGAATGGCGTGTAAACGCCTGGAAACATATTTTGGCCCTGGTGCTGCTGTCGGGCATGGGCATTTCACTTCCCTTTTTGTTTGACTGGATGAGCATGATTCCAATTCAGTTTGGCGGAGCTTTGGGTGAAGCCTACCAGAGGCAGATGAGTGATTTCAACTTATATATGTGGGCTAACTGGTACGGCAAAAATCTTTACCAGATATTAATCGTCTATGCCGTTATCGTCGGCATGGCCCAGATAGCGGGGGAAGTGGGCAGAAACACAGCCGGTTTCCTGTTCAGCAAGCCTCTGAGCCGGGAATTGATTTACCGCTCCAAGTTCATATCCGGAGCTGTAACCATGAACACGGTTATGATAATAGCTACAATCCTTACCTATCTGGCTGCCATGCTGGCAGGGAGGGAATTACCCGCGCTGTTCCTGTCAGGCCTGATGGTAAACGCAGCGGGCCTGCTGGTGATTTACAGCCTGGCCCTGATGTTCTCAGTGATGTTTGACGACCAGTTGAAAGCCGGAGCGGCCACCTTCTTAGTTGCACTGGTTATTTCCGTACCAGGCTGGATCCCCGGCTACGGCATGTACTCCCTGTACCGGCAGATGCATGCCTGGCCTATTCATTCCGGGGACGGATTTCAAATCCCGGCTATGGCAGTAATGCTGCTGGCAGCGTGGTTATTCTACCGGATCGGACTTGGCCGGTTACTGAAAAAGGACTTATAGAGTCAACAGAGACTGTTCTCCTTGACTCAACAGCAAAAATAGGAGGTTTGCAAAAATGTTATTAACAACCGTGGATATCAGAACTGATTACGAAGTTAAAGGTATGGTTAAAGGCAGTTCCATGAAAGCCAAGCACCTGGGCAAAGATATCCTCGCCTTCTTCCGGCAGTTTATTGGTGGCGAAGTCAAGGAATACGCTGAACTGCTTGTTAGTCCCCGTGAGGAGGCTATTGCCAGG
>JAQVWS010000159.1 GCA_028709585.1 Syntrophomonas sp.
TCGATAAATTATGAACAATACCAGGGTAGCTTGCTGAAGGGAATTATTGAGGCTGGAATATCTGTTTATTCTGCTCATACCAACCTGGATGCCGGTGAAAGAGGACTGGGTCAAATACTGGCCGAGCGGATTGGTTTACAGGATATCAAGCCCCTGGGCAAAAGCTACAGCGAACTCCTATATAAATTGATCGTATATGTTCCCGTAGGGTATGAGGAAGCCTTAACCCAAGCCATTAATGGAGCAGGGGCAGGACATCTGGGGAGATACTCGGATTGCAGTTTTAGAAGCAAAGGAACTGGCTTTTACCGGCCTTTGGAAGGAAGCCGGCCATTTATGGGTCAGGAAGGGCATCTAGAAGAAGCGGAAGAGTATCGTGTGGAAACAATAGTACCTCAGTCCAGGTTAAAACCAGTCTTGCAAGCAATGTTGGCCGCGCATCCCTATGAGGAAGCAGCCTATGACATTTTCTTAATGGAAAACAACGGCCGGGTTTTTAGCTTGGGCAGAACCGGAAAACTTGTCGAAAAAATGAGTTTATACGAATTATGCAGTTTAATAAAAAAAAGCTTGGGATTGCGTTATTTGCGAGTAGTTGGGGATATAAACCAGACGGTAGCAAAAGTTGCAGTTGTTAGCGGTTCAGGGTCTAGCTTTATCAGTGCAGCCCGGGGCCAAAAATGTGATGTTTTATTAACTGGTGATTTAAAATACCATGAAGCAAAGGACGCTGAAGCAATAGGTATGGCAGTGATTGATGCCGGGCATCAGGGAACAGAAGCCATAATGGCTGGCTATCTGCGTGATCTGATCGAAGCAGAAAAAAAGAAACAGGGCTTGGATTGTGATATAGTTTCTTTTGTGGGACGGGAATGCATATTAACTCTATAATTTGTTAAAAAGCTTTATTTAGTTTTATTTTAAAAATATTTTTGCCTAAATGGGAGGATTTTCTTAAATATTGTTGAATGTTAAGTTATGATTTAGTAGGATATGAGAAATGAGGTTATATTATTGCTGAAGATTAGCATTAACAGTCTAAAACCTGGGGTCAAACTGGGGAAAAACATCTTTAGCTATGATGATAAACTATTATTACCCAAAGATACTATTATTACTCAAGAACACCTGGATCATTTTAAAAATCGCAATATCAGTGAAGTCTTTGTTGTGGAGCCAACTGAAAGGGAACAATCGGATAAGAGATTTGAAGACGTATATATAGATTGCCTGGAAAATGCGAAATTATTTATGGTCAAGGCGGGAATGGATCAGAACCTTGCTAATCAGGAAATAAACGATATTGTGGAAATGCTGATGGTGCAGGTATTTGATCAAAATGATCTCTTTCGGCAGATGCGTATTATGAAAGAGAAAGACGAATATATATTCACTCATTCGATAAATGTTGCTCTGCTGTGTATATTAATTGGCCGCTGGATGAAGTGCGATACAAATACGGTTAAAGAATTGGGTACAGCAGGTATATTGCATGATATTGGCTATATGCAATTACCGGATTTTCTATTAATCAAACCCGGTCCATTGTCAGCAGAGGAATTTGAACAGATCAAGAAACACCCCCTATTAGGTTATAATATAGTTAATGAGTATAAATGGGTGAGCAAATCAGTTGCATCCGCTATTTTAATGCACCACGAAAGAGCAGATGGATCAGGTTATCCCCTGGGTGCAAAAGGCTTAAAAATAGATTTTTATGCATCAGTAGTTGCAGTAGCGGATCTCTATGATGCCATTACATCAAGACGTACCTATTCAGAAAAGGCTTCTCCATATACCGCCGCCGAGATATTGTGGCAAGAATCATTTGGCAAATTAGATCCCAGAGTAGCCAAAGTCTTTTATGATAAAATTACTAATTTCTATGTAGGCAATGAAGTGATTCTATCAAATAATGAAAGGGGCGTAGTGGTATATATTGATCCTTCCCAACCAACCCGGCCTATAGTCATGGCTGGCGAAAAGTTTTATAATTTAGCTTTGGAAAGGTCACTAAGTATTTTGGATATGATTGATTAATTTGGTTTTCCATTCCTCATTATAATGAATCCCGAAAAATAGGCGTTATTAATGTATAAATTCGTTTTTAATCGGTAAAAATTAAATAAAGAAATTGATTAAAAAAATAAAAAAATCATCAGTTTATGCAGGATTTACCGGTTTTATGGGGAATGTAAAATAGAACCCAAAAAATATTAAGGGAGGATTATGTCGTGAATAAATCGGAACTTGTAAAATCTCTAGCAGAGAAAGCGGGAATCACACAAAAGGATGCTGCCAAGTCATTGGAAGCCATTACAGGTACCATTCAACAAGCCTTAGCCAAAGGAGATAAGGTACAGATTATTGGTTTTGGTAGTTTTGAAGTCCGCGATCGTAAAGAGAGAAAAGTTATTAGTCCAGCTACCGGACAGGAAATTACTGTTCCAGCTACAAAAGTTCCAGCATTCAAACCCGGCAAATCACTCAAGGAAGCTGTAGCTCTACCAAAAACAGGCAAAGCAGCAGCTCCCGCCAAAGGTGCAAAAAAGTCGGCAGCTAAGAAAAAGAAATAGTTTTAATTAAAATCGCATTTAAGAAGAGGTATACCCAAAAGGCGCGGTTTAATAGGGAAACTTGTTGAGCCGTACCCCAAACCGATACGGAAAAGCACGAAAGGCGTTGTCCAACTGGACAACGCCTTTCGATATGATTGGAATTATTTATTTAAGATGCTCTTGTCATCATCCTGCCGACAATCCTGTATATCCTCCACAAACAACTGATTGCCAATAATCTGATATCTTTTTCATTACTCTCCATGCGCCTCTCATTTGGCGATTGCTTCCCTCATGTTCCTTTATAATTCATTAATCGTATATCCTTGAGTTCCAAGCCAACGGGAACTTTCCGTCTCAAGTAAAAAGTCCCGCCTAATGTGATACCCTTCTTTTGCCGCTAATAACCTTGCTGTAATTTATTTAGTTTTTAAGGTTGTCCCAGTGTTCATTGAGCTCACGAAGTTCAGCCAGGGATGATCCCATTTGTTCAGCATCAATATATCCGCCCAAACGGGCTAAGTCTTCCTTAATGCTGTCGATGGCATCGATTTCAGCATGATACTGTAACTTGGGCACGGCTTTTTTAAATGACAGGTCTAAATGCTTTAAATTTCCCCTGGCCTGCTCCCAGTGGCCATTTATAATATCGTTCTCAATCTGACTGGAATACTGCAGCATATCTTTTTTTTCTTGCTGTGATGTAGCCCAAAATAATCCTCCCTGCATAATGAAAACAAAAAAGATTAATGTAAATATGGGGATAATATAAGATGTTATTTTGCTCATAGTAAAAACCTCTGTTTTCGCTGGTTGAAATTTTTCAACCATTTTAGTTTTGGCTGGTTCCTTTATCCTGGTAGGTATCAAGATACAGATTGCCGGAACTGTCAATGGTAGCTAGAAAAACCTCGGATACATGGCTTATTCCTTTGGTTTTTAGCTCTTTTTCCAGCCATGGACGGTCAATATTGGCCTTTTTAAGATTTTCATGAATAATTACGCCATCAAGGATCAATTCATCGTTCAAACCTGAAGCCGAGGGGGTAAGGTTCAGATCCTGGAGAGTTGCGGGCAGGAATTCAGGCTTTAATAATACTGAAAGTTTACCATCCGATTCAAGAACAGCGAATCCAATCTGCTTTAAATCAAAGATTCCCTTTTCCCGAAGTTGTTCCAGCAGATCGGCAAGGGTGTAACGAATACTGCGCATAGCATCTTCCAAGATCTGCCCATTCATTATTACAACCGTAGGTTCTCCCACCATATACTTGGCTGCCTTGCGGTTTTTTAAGGTTAACCATTGCAAAGCCCACACAATTACTGCCCAGACCATTAACCCTACCCAGTGAGGCCAGGCTCGGCTGCTTAATTCTACTGATAAAGTTGCGGCGATTGAGCCAATTGTTATACCTAATACATAATCAAAGAAGGTAAGTTGGCTAATCTGTTGTTTGCCAAGTACACGAGCCAGTATCAGCAGAGTAAAAAAACCTATTATGCTTCTTACAACTACTACCAAACCTTCGTTCAATTTAAATACCTCTTTGCTACACGTTTCATAAGTTTATTATGGCCCTATTTATCGAAACCGATTCTTTGAAAATGACGCAGGAACAGGAATAAGCAGGGGGACAGTTTTCTTGCTTCCCTGTACGGTGTAAAGGAAAGCAAGAAAACCGTCCCCCTGCTTACGGGCAAGCAAATCTATAAGCGGAGTTCTGTATTTGATAATCATCTATCTAGGATACTAGTTGCCTAGTATCTCCA
>JAQVWS010000160.1 GCA_028709585.1 Syntrophomonas sp.
TAAGAAGACACATATATATCTCCGTTATAGGCCAGGTCCCGCAGAGTAACCTCATTAACCGCGATGTTTTTGACCCCGTTCTCCTGCAGACCCAGGAGGATCTCATCCATATTCATATTAGCCGAGTTGGCGGTTTTGGCAAAAGCCTTATAGTCGGCTACCGTCATTATCGCCCGGTTATTACTTTCATTATAAGTCCGCAGCTGAACGCCTTTAAAAGATAAAACCAGGGTAACCGCCAGCAAAACCCACAGAATCAGATAGTAACTTTTTTTCAGGTTATTCAACTTTCCCTTGCCTCCTTAAGAAAAATATTGGTTATGATATTGCTAAAATAAGCTATGAGCAGATAAACGCAGCCGCTTAAGGCCAGGGGCAGGAGGAAAAACAACTTGCCCTCTCCCAGCAGAGGAAAATACCGGCTGCCCAGTATTACTGCCAGCATCCCTGCGGTCGGCAGGATTAATTGCAGCAGAAAAGTAACAGAACTGCGATTCAGGAAATTCCCTATTTCCCTGCGCAATAACAGGGCCATAATTATGGCGTAGATAAAAAGACAAACGGCGGTGGATACGCTTATGCCAATAATTCCAGAGGTTCTGAAAAGCCAGAAATCCAGGAACAGTTTCAGAACGATACAGAGCATACTCACCATCATAGGAATCTTAAACTTTTTGAGGGCATAATAAACCCGGTTAAAAATCTCCTGGCAGGCATAGCCTACCACTGCAAAACTGTACCCCAAAAAGGCCAGGGCGGTCATATTCGTAGATTGGCTGGTAAAAGCCCCCCGCTCATAGACCAGGGCAATGATTTCCTGATTATAGACTATAACCAGAATCAGATAGGGAAGCAGGATAAAAAGCAGAATCTTAAAGATATTATTCAGCAGCGACCGGATGCGTTCTTTATCTCCATCCAGGCAATACTGGGACAGCCGTGGAAAAACCACGGTAGACATGGCTACAATAAAAATACTGGTGACGGTCACGAACAGGTTGCTGCCAAAACCCAGAGCCGCAGTGGTGCCTTCCTCCAGGTGGGTTGCGAAGGACCGGTCAATGATAAGACACAGCTGCAAAAGCGAGTTGCCTAAGAGAATCGGCATTAATTGCTTAAACATAAGCACCGTATGTTCATTCTTAAAATCAAGCCGGAAGAAAAACCGGTATTTTTCCTTAAACAGCACCGGCACCTGGATCAAAAACTGCAGAAGCCAGCCCAGAGTAGTAACGTAACCCAGAAAAACTATATCATCGCCCTTAATCAAAAGAGAGCCGATAACCAGAATATTAAAGGGAATGCTGATGGAAGATGAAAGCATAAAATAGCTGTGCACCTGCAGGACTCCGGCAGCTACGTAGGTTAAACTGACAAACAGCAGAGTGGGGATCATGATGCGGGTCAGCAAAACCCCCAAGCCGAAAACCTGGTCGCTCAGCCCGGGCGCTATAACCCTGGTCAGAGCGGGAGCAAAAACTATGCCTAACAGACACAACAAAGTAGCCCACAGGGTAATCTGGGCGAATAGGTTGGACAGATAAAGATTTCTTTCCTCTCGGGTCTTGCTGTTTATATAATAGGTCAAGTCCGGTATATTTACCGACGACAGAGCCGTGCCGATACTGGCAAACAAATAACCGGGAAAACTGAAGATAAGCTGGTAAAGGTCAGTTAATATGGTAGTGCCGAAAATGGACGCAAAAACAATATCCCGGCAAAAGCCCAGCATTTTGGACATAAATATGACTATGGAAACACCAATAAATGTTTTGCCTGTCTTTTGAGTTCCTTTATTCATACCCAACCTCACGATTATTTGACACCTGATTTTACCCGGTTTTAAAACGGATGTGTCGTCTATGAACCAGGCATAACCGGCAGTTATTTTTATTGCCGACACTCCCATTTAATTACGCAGATTTATCATGATAAATTACGGGAATAAAGCATAAACATCTTGCTAACCTAAAACTATGCGCCATCCGGGCCAGCTAGTCCTCAGTTTTAACCAGCGATAAAGCCAGATGAGCGTTTTGCTCGGACAACCTTCGCATATCCTTAGCCCGGGTACTGATTCGGTTCTGTAGATTCGCATCGGTAAGCAGAGCGTCAACCTGCCCTTGCATCTCCTGGTAATCTAGCGGCAAAGGGCTAAGATTAAATAGCTTTAAAAAGGATGCTACCTTGGGATCATAAGAAATCCCGGCAAAGGGAATTCCCCGGCTGGCTGAAAATATCAAAGCATGCAGACGCATGGCTACCATCAGATCCAAATGGGAAATCAAAGCCAGGTGTTCCTGACTCTTCAAGTGTTCATCCAATACGTAGGCTTCTTCCCGCATCAGATCAGCAACCCGCCGGGATTCGCTCACATCATCAGGGAATGCCATGGGAATAAACAGAATCCGGTAGCCCCGGGCAGCTAATCCGTCCAGAAGCCGGGCCAAAGATTCCTGGTATCCCTCCAAAGCCTTCCATTGGCGCACCGCCACTCCCACCAGAGGTTTGGTGTTTTCGGGGATGTGTTTAAGCAGGGATTCAACCCGGGCCTGGTCAGCAGGTTCGGGTTCCAGGGAAAAGACCGGGTCAGCAGTAACCAGAAGGGGAGGGCTGGTGACCCCCAGATCCCACAGAAATTGCCGCGAGTCTTCATCCCGCAGGGTGATAATATCCACCTGGTTGCCTACCGCGCGCATCAAGGATTTGCTGAGATCCCTATTTATAGGGCCGACTCCCTGGGCATAAAAAATAACCGGTTTGCTCAGGAGCTTGGCCAGAGCCACTACACTAATATAATAAGGAAGCGAGCGGGCGCTGGTTATATCCTGAAAGATACTGCCGCCGCCGCTTATCAGGAGATCTGCTCCCAGGAGTTCTCGAAACACATGCCAGGGGTTTTTATGATATACCGACCGGATGCCATGCAAGGCCGAAGTCTTGGCCGGGTTGCCGGAAAAAACCACGAAATCTGCCGCAGGGCGGATTCTCTTTATTGAAGAAGTGATAGCCGACAGCAGAGCTTCATCCCCTGCATTGTCAAAGCCGTAATACCCTGAGAGGGCAATCTTCATGCCAAACTCCTTGCCGTTATATTTCCAATACAAATAAAATGTCAAAACCTATACATGGGACTTAATTTTATCCGCGTTTTTACCAATTGATTATACCATTCCTGCGCATATATCGCACATTTTTTGGCATATGGACAACTAATTGATGCAATGCTACAATAAGCCTAGATCCAATGGGGAGGTTTATTTTATTATGTCCACATACAGACTGGTCTTTTCACTCCTGGCGGCTTTTAGTATAGCTTATTTCAGTATGCCCTACGTAATTAAGCTGGCTCATCGCCTGGGAGCGGTAGATCAACCTGATAAACGCAAGGTTCATAACGGCATCATGCCACGGCTGGGAGGCCTGGCTATTTTTTCGGCTTTTATTATCGTAATAATTTTGGGGGTGCAAGTTTCCCCGCAGCTTTTAGGTATTATAATCGGAGGCTGTGTCATCTTTGCGGTAGGCATGCTGGACGATATTTATCAGCTGCCGCCCTGGACCAAGCTGATCGGCCAGAGCATAGCGGCATCTATTGCCATATATTTTGGGATCGTGGTTAACTTTGTGACCAACCCCTTTAACGGCCTGTTGGATCTGGGAATTCTCAGCATACCATTAACCTTTGTCTGGATTATAGGTATTACTAACGCTATTAATCTGATTGATGGTTTGGATGGCCTGGCAGCCGGAGTATCAAGTATTGCAGCTGCAACTATGGGAATCGTAGCTTTTATGCATGGACAGGAAACGGTGTTTGTCATAGCCCTGGTTCTGGTAGCAGCCATAATAGGCTTTCTGCCCTATAATTTCCATCCCGCCCGTACCTTTATGGGTGACGGTGGTTCAAATTTCCTGGGGTTTGTCCTGGGATGCATGGCAGTAATGGGCTTGACCAAGACCACGGCGGTTATATCATTATTTGTTCCCATAGTTATTTTAGGGATACCGATTTTGGATACCTTTTTTGCCATAATCAGGCGTATATATAATAAAGCCCCTATTTTTATGCCGGATAAATCTCATCTGCATCATCGCTTGATGGCGATGGGGTGCAGCCATAGACGCAGTGTGCTGATAATCTACGGGATCAGCGGATTTCTTGGTTTGACGGCTATTGTTCTCAACTATGTGAACCAGCCCAAAGCTACCCTGGTTTTGTCGTTGCTGTTGCTGCTTATCGTATTGGGCGCTGAAAAAATAGGGATGCGTACCGGTGAAAAATCAAAAAAAGTTACTAAACGCGGAGATTCGACCTTAA
>JAQVWS010000161.1 GCA_028709585.1 Syntrophomonas sp.
ACAAAATTATTGATTATATTAATACAGGCTATGATTATTTACTAATAGAGAAACCGTAACTTACGGGTAAAAGCACTATCCAGAGAAGAAAAAAATCTGGGTAGCGCCTAGAAAAAAATACACGTTTTGAAGAAAAAGTACAGGAATATATCAACAAGTCCAAGGATTTAGTATTGGAAGATAAGGTTACCGGTAAAAAAATAGTTATGAAACTTGCCCCTCAATGGGAAAAGAAATATTATTTTTGCCGGTTCCCACCTGGAAGGGTTGCTGACCCTGCTGATACTGCACAACAGTTCTTCACTTTGGCGGTGCAAGGAAAGAAAAAAGAAGCTTTCAGGCTTGTCGTTCCAGCAAACAGAAGCGGATTTATCGGGAATAATATAACGGAGCTCTGAGATCAAATAGCCCGTGAAGTTGCCCTGAATTATAAGCTGGAGCGATATGAAAACCAGGATAATTATCCGGTACTTTATGAATTGAGGATTGAAGGTAGCGGTAAAAACATGCCTTTGAGAGTTGAGCTGGTCAGGAATAATGGTTCTTATGAAATAGTGAAATTTTGGTTCCCAGTTGAATAACCAGGCATTTTGCTCCTGCTTAAAAGCGGCTAATTTCATATCGTAGGGAGTTTTGTGATGAAAAAAGAACCGGAGCCCGGTTTCAGAGGATAAATATTGAAATGACACAGCAAAAACGTCCTCTTGTGTCAGAGGGAGTAAAGTAATGAAGGCCAAGCAGTTTTTATTCTATTTGAAATTCGCCCTGCCCTTTTTTGTTAAGCAAAAAGATGTGCCGTTAATACTGGGGATGGTTATTACCGACCGTTGCAATCTATCCTGCCAGCAATGTCGGGTAGCCAATACAGGTAGACCCGATCTAACCATGGAGGATATTAACCGAAAACTGGAGAAGTTTTATGCCCGAGGATTTAGAGAATTATATATTGAAGGCGGCGAGCCTTTTTTATGGAAATATGCTCACTATTCCCTGGATGACATTATAACTGAGGCCAGAAGAATTGGCTATTTTCATGTCCATGTGTACACCAATGGGTCATTTCCTCTTATATCGGAAGCTGATATGCTATGGGTAAGTGTGGATGGATTAAGAGCTAATTATAATCAACTCCGGGGTAATCATTTTGACCGGGTTATTCAAAATATTAGAGAGAGTAGGCATTCAAGGATTGCTATTGTCCATGTCATCAACCAGCAGAATAAATCAGAACTGCTGGCATTTTTGCAATATGTCAAAAGCCAATTGAGCAATGTAGTGGGTGTCATTTTCTATTTTCATACGCCTTATTATGGGATTGATGAACTGTTTATTGATAAAGCAGAACGAGCCCCAATAGTGGATGAAATACTGGCATATAAAAAAGCAGGTTTACCTGTTTTTAATTCTCGACCAGGTTTAACTGCCTTAAAGACCGGACAATGGCATCGGCCCAGCAGCATATTTGCCATGACTGATATCGATGGCGACTATATCTGTTGCCGTACTAATTCTCCCGAGATCTGCGCCAATTGTGGATATGGTGCATGTACGGAAGTATTGGCAGCTCAGAAGTTAAAACTAGGTGCCATGCTGAACCTGATGAAATTTTGGTAATAAATACAGTGTAGAATGGATAAATATTTATGCTTAACGGAGTTATTACCCGGGCTATTAGGAGATACTTTGTTGGTCAGGAACAGGAGTTTGCTTTTATAGCTTCACCGGACCTGGTGCCGCCAGTAATAAATGAAGCAGATATCTATGTTCACATTCCATTTTGTAAAAACATGTGCCCCTATTGCCCTTATAACCGTATCAAGTATGACCAGGAGATGGTTAGACCATTTCTGGAGGCTCTACTGACCGAGATTGACTGCTATTCAAAAATAGTAGGTAAGATTAGAGTCTCATCAGTATACATAGGCGGCGGCACTCCTACCAATCTGCTTGAGGAACTGGGGGTTATCATTGACCGGATAAAAAGTAAATTTGATCTTCAAGGTGACATTTGTATAGAAACAAATCCTAATGATATCAACCGCAACTGCGTCCATAAGCTGCGTGATTATGGGATAAACATGGTCAGTCTGGGAGTGCAGAGTTTTGATGATCGTTATCTAAGATATTTGGGTAGGAATTACCGGGCAGATAGTATTCAACCTGCCATTGATCTCTTACTATCTGTTGGTTTTAAAGCTATCAATCTCGATTTGATGTTTGCGCTGGGAGACCAAAGCGTTGTAGATCTAGTGTCTGACCTGGATAAAGCCATTGCTTCGGGAGTAAATCAAATTACTAATTATCCTCTTTTTACGTTTCCCTATCCAACCATCGGCGAGTATAGGAAGTTAAAAAGGATACAGATGCCTCCATTAGTCAGAAGAAGAGAAATGTACCGTACGACATATTACCATTGTATCGAAAACGGTTTTCAGCCAGTATCAGTCTGGGGATTTAAACGAGGTGAAACCTCCCGGTATTCTTCGGTAACTAGGAATCATTATATTGGTTTTGGACCCGGAGCCGGTTCTCATGTACCCGGCTTATATTATTTGAATACTTTTTCAGTTCCCGAATATATACAAAAATGTTCTAAGGGCCGGATACCAGCAGCAATGAAAATGGAGTTTAATGAAGAAATGGAACGGTACTACTGGCTTTACTGGCGCTTTTACGATACCTTCATTCCCCGGGAGAGCAGTAATGTAATCTTTGCCAATGATAAAAAATTCAAACAGCTTATTTTCTTACTCAGAGCCTTTAAATTGTGCAATGAAGATAGAGCAGGATATCGTCTAAATGAAAGAGGGGCTTACTGGTTGCACCTTATGCAGAATCAATTTTCTCTGAACTATATTAACAGTATATGGACAGCAGCTAAAAAGGAACCGTGGCCAGATAAAATAAGGTTTTGAGTCAGAGGGACCCTACCGCGACTCCTTTATTTCGTACCAATAATAATTCCTGATACATATGGGATAAGCCATATTACCCAAACATGGATGCTAAGTTTCCTGAAGTTACTTCTGGCAGATTCATCATTTCTTATCAAAACTATTGTTGCCCATATAGCATGAAAAAGCATTATTAAAACTGCAAGTAGACCAGTAACTACGTGTAAACCAAATTGAAATTGGGTTTCAGCTAATCTGCTCATTGCTGTTGTTCCAGCAGTGTCACTATCTATAACTTGGCTCGCAACGTGTTAAAAACCTGTTATAATTACTTGTTCTAGCCATATTAACCATGAGTCATTATAATTAAGGGAGTAAGGTAATGGAGGTAAAGCAAAATGGGAAGGTGGTGGTATTTTGCTTTTTAACTTCGGTTTCAAGAATAAAACAGTAAAAGAACTGCGTAAAAATCGGGGCCTGACCACCAGAGAACTTTCTCAGCACCTGAAGCTGAATACTGTAGAAATAATGAAAATTGATAATTTGAAGTTGAAAGAGGTGCCTGAACTTTTACGGGCCAAAATTATCCCCGTTTTAAGGGGAGATGATTTTGATAAAATTCCCTGGCTATAAAGGTATTTGGTATTCTATTTACCAATAAGAAGAGAGCCTGGCGGGGCTCAAGCATTAAGCCTGTCTAATGATGGTGGTACTATTACTTTACATCAAAATCAAAATATTCAGTGGGATAGGGTTCGCTTTTCAGCGTATAGTGCCACCATTCGTTAACATATGGCTTAAAACCGTGCTTTAGCATCGCATTTTTCAGTAACTCACGATTAGCTGTCTGCTCCGGTGTGATAAGTGATGTGCCGTGATGAGAAATCTCATCTAAAAAGTCAAACCCGCTGCCCATATCTAATTCTTCACCTGTTTCCTTATATACGAGGGTCAAATCAACTGTGCTGCCTCTGCTATGACCAGATTTTTCAGCTATATATCCGAGTTTGAATAAATCTTTTTTATCCACATGCGGATAAAACAAGGACTTCATTTTTGTATCATTGATGTCTTTAGCCCATCTGATAAAATGATCGACCGCCTTTTGCGGACGATAACCATCAAAAATTTTAATATAATAACCCTGCGCCTCAAGCTCCTGACTGACCGCTTTTAAGGCCTGTGCCGCCTCATTGGATAAAATAGCAGTTGGTGCCTCATATCCGTCAATGCGCGTACCAACGAAATTATTTTCACCATAGTAGCGGATGTCATATTTTACGGTCGGAATGATCTCATTAATATATACGAAGCCCTCAGGGACGTGAACTTTATCGGCACATCCGGCTAGTAGTATGAGCAACAATAATAAAGCCCCGAATGACAATGCCTTTCTTTTCATTAAAGAT
>JAQVWS010000162.1 GCA_028709585.1 Syntrophomonas sp.
GGCCACTGAAGCCCAACCGGCTGTGGCGGTCAAGTTCTGCCCCGAATGCGGCGCCAAGCTGACAGATGGCTCGGCCTTTTGCGGCGAATGCGGAACCAAGGTCTAATAAAATATAAATATTAGCGGGAGGTATTGATAATATGATTTGTAAAGGATGCGGAAATGAGGCGGGCAGAGGCAAGTTCTGTGTCAATTGCGGAGCACCAACCGCCGCAACTGCGGCCCCTTTGGCGAGTGCAGCCCCCACACCAGCGGCGCCAGCACCCCAAGCTAATACCGGCCACGGCATGCGCCGGGCGCATGAAGTGGAATTCAAGATACATGGAGAAGACCTGCAGTTTGTGGAAATCCTGCTCGATCCCCAGGAGACCATCGTGGCTGAAGCTGGGGGTATGATGTACATGGACAGCGAGATCAAGATGGATACCATCTTTGGCGACGGTTCCGGCAAAACAGGCAACGATCTGAAGAGCAAACTGTTTTCCGCCGGCAAACGCATGCTGACCGGGGAAAGCCTGTTTATGACCTCCTTCACCAACACATCTACCACCAAGAAATGCGTGTCCTTTGCGGCTCCTTACCCGGGCCGGGTGGTGGATTTCGACCTGACCGACTATGGCGGAGTTCTGATTTGCCAACGGGACGCCTTCCTCTGCGCCGCCAAAGGCATAGAGATAGGGATTGCTTTTCAGAAAAAAATTGGGGCTGGTCTGTTTGGCGGGGAAGGCTTCATCATGCAGAAGCTGGAAGGCGATGGCCTGGCCTTCATGCATGCCGGTGGGACCATTATAAGAAAGGAACTGGCTCGGGGCGAGACTTTGAAGTTGGACACCGGTTGCCTGGTAGCCCTGACTCAGACCGTAAATTACGATATCCAATTTGCCAGCGACCTCAAAAGCGCCTTTTTCGGCGGTGAAGGTCTGGTCCTGGCTACGCTTACCGGCCCGGGCACGGTGTGGCTGCAATCATTGCCGTTCTCACGCCTGGCCGACCGCATCTATGCTGCCAGCCGAGGCGGGAAGAAGAAGGACGAGGGCAGCCTGTTAGGCAACATCGGCATTGGAACCTTCATGAGCGACGATTAAGCTGGGTAGGCATGGGGACGGTTCTTTTGCCTGCTCATAAATAGAAAGATATCCCGAGGCTATTTTGAACTGTTCCCCGTCAAGTAGACAATTAAAAGACAAACCACTGAATGGAACCTTATCACTTTTATGGAGTCGAGTAAACGACTCATATTCATAGAAGGAATGATAAGGTTTGTTTTTATTATGGCACTAACAAAAGATAACTTTTCTAGGGAAGGTTCGGGTCAAACATTTCGATAATAATTTATTGATATACGATAAATAACATGATAGAATTTAATTATTAATCAATAAGCGAGGTAGTTTTGATGAAACGTGAAACCCTCTTTTTGAAGTTAGCGGTTATATTTATGGGTTTGTATCTGATAATGTTGCCATTCGTTGCCTCCGTTGCACAGGAAGACGATGCCCCGGGTCTCTTTCTAATTGGAATGATCCCGATCTTTGCTGCAATGGTGGTCGCCGTCTTTGCTGCGGTTCTGCAGAAGCTATTAAAAAATGCCATCGATATAAAATCAGAAAATGATTTAACGGTTTGAGGTGAATAACATGGCGATTATCATTAATATTGATGTGATGCTGGCCAAAAGAAAGATGAGCGTCACTGAACTTTCGGAGCAGGTGGGAATAACCATGGCGAACCTTTCTATATTGAAAAATGGAAAGGCCAAAGCGATTCGGTTATCCACTCTAGAGGCGATTTGTAAAGCGTTAGCATGTCAACCGGGAGATATTTTAGAATATAAAAGTGACCAAGACAGTCAAGGATAATACTACGGAACCATATCCAAACCGCTGGATACATCATCTCATCATCCAAAATCGTAGCGAAGTTGATACACAACTCCGTTTTTATCATTCACGAGGAGGGAAACAAATGGAAAGAAAAATTAGTCAACAGGTTAGAGGTTATAGAACGAAGGACGGAGCCGGAGTGAGTTTAGTTAGGGTATTGGGAAATGGAACGGTAGAAGAATATGATCCGATTTTGATGCTCGATTCTTTTGATAGCACAAATCCGGATGACTACACAGCAGGATTTCCCATGCATCCGCACAGAGGTATCGAGACAATCAGTTATTTGTATCATGGGTTTATGACTCATAAGGACAGCTTAGGCAATGAGGATACTATTGGGGATGGAGAAGTCCAGTGGATGACGGCAGGATCTGGCATATTGCATGAAGAAAAATTGCCGGTTGCTGAGCGGATGCTTGGTGTACAACTTTGGTTGAATCTTCCCGCAAAGGACAAAATGGTTCCTCCAGCTTATCACAGTATCAAAAAATCTGAAATTGAGGAAATAGAATTGGATTGGGGCAAACTAAGACTGTTGGCGGGCGAGTTTGAGGGTAGAAAAGGGTATATAAGCAAATACCTTCCCCTAGATTATTACGATATCCATCTCAACCCAAATGCTTCTGCTGTCGTGAATACTGATAGCGAACGTTCTGTAATGATGTTCACCCTCTTAGGGGACGCATATATCGGTGACGAATTGATAAAAGAAAAAACGGCAGTAAAACTTACCTCCGGTGATCATGTAAAGATAAAGGCAACCGACAAAAAGGCCCAGATGTTATTTGTAAGTTCAAAACTACTGGCTGAACCGGTAGTTTGGGGCGGCCCCATTGTCATGAACACAAAGGAAGAATTGAATAAAGCGTTTGATGATTTAAAAAAAGGTACATTTCTACAGAACAAGATTTCCTATTAATTTTAATCGAAGAAAGAAGGAGTGATTCATAATGAAAAAGATAAAAATATTAGCTATTGTTGGTTCTCTGCGCAAAGAATCTTATAACCGACAACTGGCTTTAGCTGCAAAGGAAGTTATTGGAGACCGGGCTGATTTTGAACTGCTTGAGTATCATGACATTCCCTTAATGAATCAGGATATTGAATATCCCGCACCTGAAGCTGTAAAACGAGTTCGCGAGGCAGTAAAAGACGCGGATGGGATATGGTTCTTTACGCCGGAATACAATCACTTTTTCTCGGGTGTTTTGAAGAACCTCATTGACTGGCTATCCCGTTCCATTAGCGATAAAGAGCCGCAGGTTCTAGCAGGGAAGCCTGCCGCCATAAGCGGTATTTCTCCCGCAATGGCCGGGACAAGCCTGGCCCAGGATCATCTGGTTACGCTCATTAGCTTTTTAAACATGGATGTTATGAATGTACCGCGTCTCACTATTCCTAACGCAATGCAACAACTTGATAGTGATGGTAAGCTGACGCTTAAGGCGAGCTATCCATACCTGGAAAAACAGGCAGATGCTTATATAAGTTTCCTGCAAACACGCATAAAATAAGACAATTAAAGATAGCATCTCCTTACTGTTTAATATTGGGGATCATTACCATTTACAAAGTAGCACTTGCTCTTGAAGCCAGTGTCAATATATTAAACCCAAAACCCGATCACTTTCATATGTGGCCGGGTTTGTTTATTAATATGTATTAATTCATGCGGTTTACCTTTGTGCCTATATATCAGTAATTCTTTTAGCACAGCTAACCTCTATATAATACTTGGCAGTCTCTTCGGGGGTATAACGCATTTTATTATCAATCCACCATTTTACTGCTTCAGCAAAACTTCCTACTAGATGGTTTAACACGAAATCAACAGGGGCATTGGCTTTTATCTCAGTTAAATATTTAGTAAACATCTCTGTAAGGTATCCCTTAAAATATGCCATAAAGTACTTTGGTTGCTGCGGCAGAGTCCCGCAGTGAACATCCTTTAGGCAAGGCAATAGTTGCGTATGCCAAGATGGAAGACATTTCTATCCTAGATGCAAAAGGATTTAGAATGGAAGCCGGCAAAGGGATTTATGCCAATGTCTCTGGTCGAGATTTGTACTGCGGCAGTGAGAAATATTTAAGAGAAAACGCCATTTGCATTCCGCAACAGGTTAGTGATACTCTGGACATTTTGCGAAATCAAGGCAAAGCTTCGATTCTGGCAGCTGCAGACGGGATTTGCGTGGGAGTAATTGGTCTATCGGATGTACTGCGCTCTACGGCTAGAGATATGGTCGCTGAGTTGGATGAGATGGGTACACAGACTGTACTGCTTACCGGTGATAACCGCAAGACGGCTGATTATTTTGCGAAAAAAGTTGGCATTACCTCAGTGCGAGCAGAATTACTACCAGAGGAGAAG
>JAQVWS010000037.1 GCA_028709585.1 Syntrophomonas sp.
TTAAAGACGAGTTATACTCCTCCGACGGAAATGTTACGGTTATGCTCAATTCCCCAGGGGGAGATGTATTTGCCGCCAGCCAGATTTACACCATGTTAAAGGAATATCCGGGACGTATCACAGTCAAGATTGAAGGGCTGGCCGCTAGCGCGGCTTCAGTAATTGCTATGGCAGCCGATGAAGTGTATATGTCGCCGGTAGCCATGATGATGATCCACAATCCGGCAACAATTGTGTTCGGTGAGGTATCAGATCTTCAAAGCGGGATTGTCATGTTGTCCGAGGTTAAAGAAAGCATTATCAATGCCTATGAACAGAAAACCGGTTTATCGCGGGCCAAAATTTCACACATGATGGATGCAGAAAGCTGGTTTAACGCCTGGAAGGCGGTGGAACTCGGCTTTGCCGACAAAGTCCTGTACACAACTGAAGAGAACCAAACCGAGCCGCCAAGTGCGGCTTATATTTTTGACCGGGTCACGGTTACCAATGCACTAGCGAAAAAGCTGCCGCAAAACCAGGCTGGCATGCCTGAACCGGAACCCGGCACCCCGCTCAGCTTCTTGGAAAAGCGGCTGGGCCTTTTAAAACATTAGAAATGGAGGAATGACCATGAGCAAAATATTGGAACTGAGGGAAAAACGCGCGAAGCTTTGGGAAGAAACCAAGGCTTTTTTAGACTCCAAAAGAGGCGATGACGGCTTAATTTCAGCCGAAGATACAGCAGTTTACGAAAAGATGGAGGCCAAGGTAGTTGATCTGGGCAAAGAAATAGACCGGCTGGAACGGCACGCGTTAATTGACCTGGAGCTTTCCCAGGCGGTTGCCAGCCCCATCAGGAATAATCCCAAGGGAAATACCGGAGATGAAAAGACCGGCAGAGCCAGCAATGAATACAATAATGCCTTCTGGAAAGCCATGCGCAATAAAAACAGCTTTGATGTGCAAAACGCTTTGCAAATTGGGACTGATTCCGAGGGCGGTTATCTAGTACCCGATGAATTTGAGACCACCCTCATTCAGTCTCTGGATGAGGAAAACATCATTAGACAGCTGGCCAATGTGATAACCACTTCATTTGGTGACAAAAAGATACCGGTAGTGGCCAGCAAAGGAACTGCCAGCTGGACAGATGAGGAGGCTCCGATGCATGAGAGTGACGACGCCTTTGGAGTTGTTAACATAGGAGCCCATAAACTGTCCACCATGATCAAAGTATCAGAGGAACTCCTAAATGACAGCGTTTTCAACCTAGAAACATATATAGCCAGAGAATTTGCCAGAAGAATAGGCAGAGCCGAAGAAGAAGCTTTTCTGACCGGCAACGGCACCGGAAAACCCACCGGTATTTTAGTTTCAGGAGAAGTGGGGGTTACTGCTGCCAGCGCAACCGCCATTACCGTTGATGAATTAATAGACCTGTATTACTCGTTAAGAGAGCCGTATCGAAGAAATGCGGTCTTTGTAACCAATGACGCTACCGTCAAAGCTATCCGGAAGCTGAAAGACGGAAACGGTCAGTATCTCTGGCAGCCATCTATTCAGGCTGGACAGCCGGACACCATACTCAATCGTCCAGTGAGAACTTCAGTTTTTGTCCCGACTATGGCCTCGGTAGCGAAAGTCATAGCCTTCGGCGATTTCAGCTACTACTGGGTAGCCGACCGCCAGGGCAGGTCTTTCCAGAGATTAAACGAGCTTTATGCGGCTACCGGACAGGTGGGTTTCAGGGCTACCCAGCGGGTGGATGGAAAGCTTGTGCTGGCTGAAGCTATCAAGGTCCTGCAGATGAAAGCGTAGGTGTGATATGAGCAACGTAAGAAACTATACCGAGCAAGGCGGTGAAAGAACCGTCATTGGTGGCACACTTGAGATTGTGGCCGGGGGTACGCTGAACATCGCAGAAGGCGCAAATTTTGAGGGTGTTGTGATCCCGACTGTAGTTGATGCTTTGAATTCTACATCAGCTGCCAGCGCCTTATCTGCCAAACAAGGTAAAGTCTTAAACGATGCCATAGCTGCCAAAACCGCTGCGAACCAGGCCGATAGTACCGCTACTGATGCAGCTGGATTGGCAACTGATTTTAACGCCCTGCTGGCGAAGCTGAAAGCGGTAGGGTTAATGGCAGCCGAATAATCTTTAGGAGGTGGAGCGTATTGGTCATTACACTGGAAGAAGCCAAGCTGTATTTAAGGGTAGATGGTAATGAGGACAATACGCTCATCACCAACTTTATTCTTACCGCCCAGGAACTATGTGAAGGTATCCTTCGATGCCCCTTATCCGATTTTGCAGTAATACCAGAAGTAGTAAAGCAATCAGTTCTTTATGCGGTGGGCAACCTGTATGAACACCGGGAAAACGTGGATATGAAAGCAATGGTCGAGGTTATGATCAGACTCTTGTTTGCTTACCGCAAGGAGGAGTGGTAAACATGGGCATTGGCGACATGAGACACAGAATCACTTTTTTAAAAATTACTCATTCGATAAATGAGAACGGTTTTGGCAGTGAAGTGATGGAGGAATACATGACCGTATGGGCAGCAGTCAATAATCTCACTGGCAAAGAGTTCTTTGCCGCAGCCCAGGTCAATGCAGAAAATACTGTCAAGTTCACCATCCGCTATCTAGCCGGGCTTGATCAATCCATGAAAATCATATTCCAGGGTAAAACCTACAACATTACCGCCATAGATAACATCAAGTACCAGAACCGGTATATGGAGATTAAAGCCATGGAGGTTGATGCTGATGGCCAAGATTGAACTTGAGGGAATGCAGGAATTGATTGATAGAGTGAACAAACTGGGCAGACAAGGTCAACGGATCAAGAAAAATGCATTAAACAAAGCCGGAGCCGTGGTGAAAGCAAGCATGGAGCAAAAGGCTCCCCGGTCGCAGGAAAACAAGAAGCATATGGCTGACCATATTCAGGTATCAGAGATAGAAAAAGAAAATGGTGTGGATTTTATAAAAATCGGACCAAATAAAGGAGCCAACGATGAATTTTTCTATTCCAAATTCACCGAATGGGGTACCAGTAAAATTCCGGCCCAGCATTGGGCAGGGAAATCTGTGACTGAAAACCGGAAGAAAATCAACGAAGTCATCAAAACGGAACTGGAAAAGGGGCTGAATGAAATTGATTAATAAGCTGATGATAGAGCTGCTTCAGCCGCTTCAGGTTCCAGTCAGTTTTCAGAAGTATACCGGCAAAGCCCTTACCTATATAACCTTTCACGAGTACCATCAGACCGGAGAGGAATTTGCCGAAGATGCAGAAGCTTTTACTGGCCACTACCTGCAGGTAGATATATGGTCTAAGACAGATTACACTGCTTTGGCCATAGAAGTAAAATCACTGCTGATTGCTGCAGGCTTCAAACGGCTGGATGAAGCTGATCTGTATGAACCCGATACAGGTCTTTATCATAAGGGACTCAGGTTTTTTTATTTAGAAGCAAGGGAGGTCGATTAAATGGCCAGACAAATAGGTTTACGAGATATTCATATTGCATTGCTGACCAAGGATGACCAGACAGAGGCAACCTATGCCGTGCCATCCAAGCTTGAAAGAGCAGTCAGCGCCAAGCTGTCGCCCAAGATAACCTCGGAAAATATTTATTCTGACGATACTGTTGAAGATATTATCTCAGCCTTTGAGGGTGTGGAGGTTGAGATTGAAACCAATCAGCTTTCCCTGGAAAGCAGAGCCAAGCTGCAAGGGGCCAAGGTTGTAAAAGGTGTGCTTATCGAGAGTAAGGATGATATTCCACCCGCTTTAGCACTGGGCTTTAAATCCAAAAAGAGTAACGGCAAATACCGCTATGTTTGGCTTCTGAAAGGCAAATTTGAACTGGCGGCAGATGAATTCGACACCGAAGCAGACAAGCCGCAGCCGAAAAGCGCCAAGCTTAAGGGTACCTTCTTCGCGCGGGATTTTGACGGCAATTACCGCTTTATCGCCGATGAAGACGGAACCGGGATTGATGCATCCATTATCTCAGCCTGGTTTACAGCAGTACCTGCTGAACCGGTAGTATAACAAAAAAAGGAGGCTGCATATTTCTACAACCTCCTTTTTTGAGCTTAAAAACTCACAAACAACTGAGTTGAATTACCGTAGCGTTTTTTGAGTGAATTTAGATGAGGAGATTGATAAGCGATAGATCTACCCATCAACCTTAACATAAAATCGCTCACTGGGCCAGTATTTGAAATTTCAAAATACTGAGGGTATACAGAAACATGAGCACTAGGGAAGACCGAAGTCACACCAGCAATAATCTCGGTCGCATAATTCCGCAAGTCAGTTGCGACCCGGTTAGTTAAATTCTTAATTTTGTATTTCATACTGATCCCTCCATAATATTGTTATTAAATGTTACATTTATATTATAATATGTAACATTTAACCGTGTCAATCATGAAATTGTTGTTCAATAGCAACTAAATTTTCTAGTCTATTTTTTGAAACATTTAATGTAACTTCAAGAAGCTTAATGCCGTTTTTTAATACTTCAGTATCACTTTCGTTATTTAAGCTTATAGTGATTTTTTTAATTGCATCTAGTACATTACTATCATTTAATTCACTAATTGTGGATTTGGCATTATTTTTTGGAAAACTGTTTTTAGTGAAACCATTTTGGATTCTAGATGCCATTTTTTCTTTAATATCGTCATCAAGAGCAACCTCAGATGTAAAAACTTCTTTTGGCAAACTGAAATAATTGCTTAAATTCTCAACTGTATATAGACTCACCTGCCCCTGCTGTTTTCCGGGATAAATATAGTTATAAAAGGTTCCTACATTTATTCCGGCAATTTGATTGATAACATCCTTGAAAGGAATGCTTGAATTACTTACAATTATTTCTTTTAGCTCTTTATATCTCTGGACAACTTTATCTTTATCCAAATGGGAAGTAACGTTGATTCTTTGTTTATCTTTACTGGACATAAATAACCCCCCTAATATGGTATTTACATAAATATAGCATGTAACATTACAAATGTAAATATTGTTTAATACTATCTGAGAAATATTTATTTGGAGGTGAGAATTTGAAAGCAGCCGAGCTAAAAAACAAAGGGATCAAGTTCACCCTGGGCGGTAAGGAGTATCTGCTCAAACTTAATATGAACACCTTTTGCGAGCTGGAAGAAATCTACGGGGATTTAAATAGCGCTTTTGAGGATTTGCAGAAGATGAAAATGAAGGCGGTCAGGGCTCTAATCTATGCAGCGGTCAAAGCAGAGGATGAAAATGTAACCTTAAAAGGAATCGGAGAGCAACTGGAATTACTTGACCTGGAAAGGCTGGGAACAGCCATCAATGAAGCTTTAGACCAGGCCATGCCGGAGGCCGATGAAAACCTGGGGGAATAGGAAGCCACTTAAGTCCTGATACATGGGACTGGGAGTGGCTTTTTTATTTGGGAACCAATCTTTTAACAATGACCGAGGAACAGTTTTGGCATAGCACCCCCAAAAAGCTGCAGGCCCTGTTTAAGGTATATAAGACGGTTAACGGCCTTGACGATCTGTCTGGTGCAGACACGATTGACAATATTCTGTTCTAGGGAGGTGAGAAGGGATGGCAGGCAGTAGCAGTACGGTAGTAGCCAGGGTTGGCCTTGATGACAGCGGCTTTCAGGCAGGAATCAGCAAAATCCAACGCAGCCTGAAGGTGGTACAGAGCGAATTCGCGGCGGCCAGCAGCAAGTTGGGCGATTTCGGTAAGTCTGCGGAAGGACTGAAGCTCAAAGCAGACAGCCTGAATAAGCAGATTGAACTGCAAAAAGAAAGAGTAACAGCCCTGGCTAAAGCCTATCAGGAAAGCATCGATAAAAAAGGCGCAGATGCCAAAGCAACTGAAAACCTGGCAATTAAGCTCAATTACGCCAATGCTGAGCTTAATAAGATGCAGCGGGAGCTAAAAGAAACCACGGATGAACTTAAAACCAAAAGCTCCGCCTGGTATAAGCTGTCGGAGAGCATGGATAATGCCGGAGAGAAAATGAAAGCTGTGGGCGAGAAAATCTCCTCGGTAGGAACGAAACTATCTACAGCTGTTACCCTGCCCATTCTTGGCATCGGTACTGCAGCCACCAAAATGGCCATGGATGCCGTGGAATCAGAAAACCTCTTTGAGGTAGCATTGGGTTCCATGGCAGGTGATGCCAGGAAGTGGTCCGAAGAAACCTCCAAGGCGCTGGGGCTTAACGCATACAATGTGAGAAACAACATGGCCACTTACAACGCCATGCTCACCTCCATGGGCCTGGCATCAGATGAATCCTTGAAAATGTCAGAAGGCTTAACCCAGTTATCCTACGACATGGCTTCTTTTTACAACTTAAAGCCGGAGGAAGCCTTCGAAAAACTAAAGTCAGGAATATCCGGAGAAGCAGAGCCATTAAAAGCCCTTGGCATCCTGGTCAATGACACCACCATCAAAACCTATGCATATACTCATGGCATTGCCAAACAAGGCGAGGAATTAACCGAGGCCCAAAAGGTACAAGCCCGCTATGGGGCCATTATGGAAGCAACCAAGAACGCTCAGGGCGACCTGGCCAGAACCATGGACAGCCCGACCAACAAGCTGAGGATCATGAAAGAACAGGCCCAGCAGATCGGGATTCAATTCGGGCAGATCCTCATCCCTATCCTTGAAAGACTGATCGCGGTTATTAAACCTTTGCTGGACAGATTCCAGGGACTATCAAAGGAGCAGCAGGACCTGATTGTAAAAATTGCCCTGATCGCTGCAGCCATTGGTCCGGTTATTCTAATCATCGGAAAAGCGGTGGCTATAGCCGGAAGCCTTTCCTCGACAGTTGGGTCCATATCAGGGGCCATGGCGGCGGCAGGCGGAGCATCCGGGGTACTGGGAGCAGCAATCGCAGCCATTACGGGGCCGGTTGGAATAGTTATCGCTGCCATAGCAGCATTCATTGCGGTCTTTGCATTGCTATTTAAAAATAATGAGGCATTCAGAAGCAACGTCCTTACGGTGTGGGAGCAGATAAAAACGGCAATGAGCACAGCATTTGCTGCATTAAAAACCCTTATCCAGGTATTTGTTACAACGGCGGGAGCCATTTGGGAAAAGTATGGAGATGATATCGTTGCTGTAATAACAGCAGCTTTCAATGTCATTGCTTCCGTAGTGACAACAGTACTTAATGTAATACGAGACGTAATAAAAATTGTAACCAGCCTGATCAAGGGAGATTGGCAGGGTGTTTGGGTAGGCATTAAGAGTCTTACCCAGGACTTGTGGAATGGAATAAAAGACATCATTAAAGGAACTATCGACCTTATTGCCAGTCTGGTCAAGCTGGGCTTTGGGGTTATTGGGAACCATATCGGCAGTAGCTGGACCAACATCCAGAACATTACCAAAACCGTCTGGGAGAAAGTAAAATCAGCAATCGAAAGCCCCATTACAGCTGCCAAAAATACGGTTAGACAGGTCTTAAATGAGATATATCGTTTCTTCGCTGACTTGAGAATACCGGAGATAAAAATACCCCATATAAAGCTGCCCCATTTTAACATCAGAGGGCGATTCAGTCTCGATCCGCCCAGCGTTCCCAGCTTCAGTGTCAATTGGTATGACCGGGGTGGGATATTTAACCGGCCCAGCATTATAGGGGTAGGTGAAAAAAGGCCCGAATTTGTAGGCGCTTTGGACGACCTAAAGGCAATTATGAGAGAGGTAATCCGTGAAAGAGAAGGCAGCTCACAGGGTTACGCCGATGGTAACGGAGTGTCTATCACCATTCAGAGAATGGAAGTACGGGATGATTTGGACATAAAAAGGATCGCCAATGAACTGAACTTCCTGATGCTTACCTCGGGTAGAAGCAAGGGGGTCAGGTAGTATGAAAAGCTTTACCTTTAATTCAATATCAAGTGACTTCTTTGGTTTAAAAGTACAAAGTAAAAACCGGCCGGTTTTGCCCGATGCTAATGATATTTACATGCAGAACTGTGGCTATCAGGGCAATTTCCTGTTTCATGCGGGACTGCAGGATAGACTCATAGATATTACCTGTGTTCTTAAAAGCAATTCCATTCAGGATATGTACAGCCTTTGCCACCAAATAGCCGCCTGGTTGTTTACCACCGATAAACAGATTCTTTCTTTTGATGACGAGCCAGGCAGGTACTATGTGGGCAAAGTGCTGGGAGCCATAGATTTTGACAGCTTTGTCCGGTTTGGTTCTTTTACCGTAAGGTTCAGATGTGATCCCCTGCAAATAGGGACGGAACAGGCGGCGGATTTTGTGAATGATGTATTAACAGTCAATAATCCGGGTACCTTTAAGACTTTTCCCCTGTTTAATCTGGTGTTTACAGCTCAGGCTGATGAAATCACCGTAGCCAAAGGAGATGAGTACGTGCGCCTGGTTACCGGCTTTCAGGGCGGAGATACCTACTATATCAACTGTGCGACCGGTGCCATTTACATAAATACGGTAAGAGCTTTGGATAAACTGGACTGGCAGAACAGCGTGTTTTTCGCGCTTGAGCCGGGGTTAAATGAGCTGAGTATTATTCATACGGGCAAATGCACAGCGCGTTTAACCTATTCGCCCAGGTATTTATAGGGAGGGATACTTAGATGGCCTTTGACAGCAAAAATATAAAAAGAGATCTGGGTAAGAAACCGGCCCCTCAGTATTTCAACCCTATAGCCGACGATTACGAAGTATCGCAGGGCCATAACGGAGCCATATTTGTTGATACCATCCCGGCCAATACTATCCCCACCGGCCAAAAAACCAACATAGGCACCTCAGCCGTACCTCTTGGCAGCGGGCAGTTGTGCCGGGAGCTTTTGATCCAGTCAGACCCTGACAATGAAAACAACATACTGGTGGGAAACGCTACTGCTCAGTACATCTGCCTGGTTCCAGGAGCATTTTTCTCCACCAAGGTAAGCAACATAAACCTTATTTATGTAAGAAGTGTGGCCGGTACCGGCAAGGTTAACTGGATAGCTGAGGAGGTGGTCTAGATGTTCATAAGCGGCGGTGGAGCAGGCAGGAGTGTGGGCGGCAGTTCAGCAGACCAGATACTTGTGTGCAAGACTTCTGATGCCAGGGCATCCGGGCTTACCTATGTATGTGACGGGGTCAGGGATGAAATACAGATACAGGCTGCTATTGATGCAGCCAATGCCATGGGCGGCGGTACAGTCAAGATTTTAGGCGGTACATACAACATCAGTCAAACCATATATCCCAAGAGTAATGTCACCATCCTGATGGAAAGTACAACTATATTGAGAATGACAGATCAGTTTGTAACTGCTTTGGCAGCCGACTATACTGCTGACAGCCTTACTCTGGTGGTGGACGATGCCAGCGGATTTGACCCAGGCATGGGTTTTGGTATCATCCGGGGAAGTTCTGAGACTATACCGCCAGCTGGCTACCGATTAGGTAAGTGCGGGGTTATCGTGTCAAAGATCTACAACACACTTACGCTCAGCAGCCCCTTGGAGGAGTCCTTTTCAGCAAGCGACCACTGTGTAGTATTTACCCATGTCAGTACGCTGGGCTGTTTTAATGTAAACGATGTAACCATAAAGGGTGGTGAGCTGGACGGCAATAAGGCCGGGCTTACTTATATGGTAAGCAATGCTGATAACAACTGGAATGGCATACCGTCAGCTGTTTGCGATAATCTGCTGATTGATGGCGTTACGGTGCATGACTACTGGTTCCAGGGCATCCACCCGTGGGGGGGTCATAACAATTATAAATGTATTAATTGTGTTTGCTATGACAATACGTTTGCCGGCATATGCCTTGATACTGTAAACGAGGGACTGGTAGTGGAAAACTGCGAGACATATCGTAATGGCTCAGGAGTGCAGACGGTTGACTGTGATAACATCCTGATCAAAGGCGGCTATCATCACCATAACATTAATCATGGAATCCAGGTGAGCCACACCTATGGCAACAAGGATATTCAGATTAATGGAGTGAACTGCTATGAAAACAGCAAAGCCGGCATATATTTCGGCCACGTATCAGCAGGAGTTATAGTCGGGGGCCTGTTAAGAGGCAATGGTGAGTCGGGCATTGAAATGTCCGGCACCATATATACCACCATAAACGATACGGTAATCAGTGACAGCCCCATAGGCATATTTGAACACAATGGTTCAGACTACAATTCCATCGGCGAATCAGTGATATTTAAAGGAGTTGCTGACCCGATTGTATCCGATGCCAGTAATACCAAGTTACCAACTGGCGGGGCTGTACCTGAATACCGTGAGATCCACAGCTTTTCCGGTTCCTTTAACCTGCCGTCAGGATTGCCGCAGAATACCTATCAAGTTGAAGTCCGAGGACAATCAGTAATAAATATCATGGGCGATTACGGTGACATAGCCAAGCATACCCCTGCTCCAGCGGTTGGGAATGCTCTAGCTACCCGTGAGGGAGTGCCCAGCGACTGGTGTTTCAAAACTGGGCCTGAGACACATCAGGATAGTGACGTTTACGCTGGCGGTACTATCCGCCTTATTGCCGGTACAGGTGCAGGACAGGTAAAACACTGCCTCTGGTATGACCCGGCCAGTGATAATATATGCGGCGAAGGGGCCTGGAATCCCCTGCCAGATGGAACAACCGTATATGAGCTGCATCGGCCTGCTTCTTACCAAGCGCGCGGATTGCATGGAAATCTGAATATTAATTCATCCGGCTCGGTTGCAAACATAGACGGATTCATGGGACTTGACTGCCTGTTTACCGACTTTGAGTGGCCTGCCTATCCTCGGGGCAATTATATACGCTTTGCTTCTGTTGCAGGACATAAATATTTGCTACTTTTAAAGGCCAGAACCTCTGAAGATGGCCGGATTGAAATATGGCAATTCGATGTAAACACAGGGCAAAGATTGCAACAGATTATTAAGGGGCCTTTTGCGGCCTGGAGCACCGTGCTGGCAACAGCGGTATCTGCCGGAGATGATTTGGTATTCGGCCTGTTTTCCGGCTATCCCCTTATTGCCTACAAGGGCTGGGTGAAAGATATCATGGTGCTTGACTTGTCTGTTGCCGGGGATGAGTTTTTGTCCCTGGATGAACTGTATACCAAGTACGGTACTTATGTTTTCACTTCGGGAGCAGGTGAACAATTCTCAGTTCCAGGCTGCCTGAGAACTTACAAGGATAAATACTTAAGAAATATACTGGGCTCGGATGGCAATATAACCATTCATAGCGGTCAGTATGAAGCCGGTGGTACCTATGGTACGTTGTATTTATGGAAAGACGGTCTATCGGCGATAGTTGACGGGCATAAATGTCTTGATGGGTTTTGGAGCGATTATGATTGGGTAAATGCCAAAAGGTGCATAGTGGTTAGTTGTCCGATTATACGCGACCACAAATACCTTTTTAGGGCTACGGTGAAGGGTAAAACATCGATTCTGTCTGTAGATGCTGCAACCGGCGCAACTCTCAAGCAAAGTAACAGAAATATTGATTCCTGGAGTTATCAGTATTTAACTCATACAGGCAACGGAGATGATTTAAACTTACGTTTACTGTCTGAATACATTGCTTATGGTTACGGCTATTTCCGGGATCTGCTTCTTATCGATCTAACCTATATCGGGGATGATGCTCTCGCTGATGCTGAGTTATTTGCAAAATATGATCAGATAGACTACTTTGACAATATTCTATACCGGGATACAGATAACTTCAGGGATTTATACATTCCTCAGTTATATAAGGTGCGGCAGACTGCAGACAGCGTTACTGCCGACGGCATATGGACCAAAAGAGTAGACCGGGCTGCTATCGATGATCCGGTAAACAAAATTGCTAATCCCCATATGACGCTGGATACCAACTCTAATGGTGTTGCTGACGGGTTTACGGTAGATACTGACGCCAGCCAGGGTATGTCCGCCAGTGTTGACAGCCATGGCCAGAATATTATTGTTAACGGCTACGGCTCTTATTTATACCTGTGCCAGGAAGTTCTTGTAAGGGCCGGTGAAAAACTAAGCCTGGCTTTTGTTGCTGCGTTCACTCCATATAATGGCGTTTTAAACGGCATGACCGGCGATTATGAGCTGCAGTTTTATACCGCTGATAATTCTCTTATTAGTACGGTTACCGGCTCATCCTTTTTCAACACCGAATCCCAAGTGGTAACCCAGGAAGCTATACAGGTACCTGCTGGCAGCCATTACGTCAGGGTAAGGATAGGTTTTAAAGGCAACTCCCCGACAGGCTGTTTCAAGCTCAGCCAGGTCGCCCTGGTATGTACGACTGAATTGGAACTGGATAACGGCAGCGGTTATATGAGATACAAATTACCAGCCGAAGTACGCAGCCAGCTTGAAACCCAGCTGACTGGCTTAGGCATGTACGGTGATCCACTGCTTTTCATGAAGGTATTGCGCGGCCACATCATATATGCAGAGGGTATGACCAGTAGCTATCACATAGTCCCAGAGATCTTGCCGGTAACTGCTGTCCTGGAAGTTCGTAAGCTGAACCGTGACGGAGAAAAGGTGCTGGTTGAACCATCAAACATTACTTTGGCTGAAGGCGGCGGGTATTTTACTATCAATAACGCGACTGTGCACGACGTATATGAATATAGGTACGAACACGGCCACGCAGGCATATCGCCTGAAATCATAGTAACAGCTCCGGCCAACAGCCGGGCGCAGTATTTGATGAACTCTGAAATCGGAGTTAACACAGACAGTAAAACCGGTCTTTCTGTGTTAGAGATGCAAATACTGATTGAAGCCTTATACAAAAGAATTGAAGCTTTAGAAAACCGATAAGGAGGATGGTGACATGCTATATATTTTCGATAAAGACGAAAAACTAGTCGCTATATTAAAACACGACCCGCTGTTTCAGCATGGCATGTTCTCCGAAGGCGAATACTTCATGAGTTCGGGCATGGAAATCGAGGAAGGGGTGGTAGCTGATGTGAATTTCACCATCCCCTTTTTTACTGCGGTGCATACTGAAAAGCTGGATGGCAGCAGTACTTTGACCTTTACTACCCTGGCTAATTTAGAAGCTTCCCGATACATTAAAGAAGAAAATATCGCCGGTTTTAAAGACCTAGATGGCAACTGGCAGATGTTTTATATAAAAAGAATTGAAGCCGAGCATAAAGGTTCTTTGGTTAACACCTGTTATTGCGAAGGTTTATTCAATGAACTTCTGGATGAACCTATTGCCGATATCAGACCGGGCGAGTGTCTGGCGTCTTTTGCACTTGCTGCAATTTTGGCTGGTACCCGCTGGGAGGTAGGTCAAGTCGATGAGCTAGGCCCGAAAACGCCCTACTTCTATTATGAAAATGTGCTGTCGGGCATAGAAAAAATAGCCAGTTTATTTGCTGGCGAAGCGCAGTTCAGGGTACTGGTGCAGGGTAATAGAATATCGAAAAGATATGTAGACCTCAAAGCTAGAATCGGAATGGAAACCGGCAAACAGTTTGTTTTCGGCAAGGACATTATGGAAATAAAGCGTACGGTCAACAGCCTGCAAATAGCCACTGCCCTGTATGGACGCGGTAAAAGCGGGGCCATTGATGAAGAAAACGGACTGGGAGTCAGGTTATCCTTTGCTGATGCTGTGTGGGTAAAAGCCAACGGTGATCCGGTTGATAAACCCCAAGGGCAGGAATGGGTCGGAGACCCGGCGGCCTTATCATTGTGGGGACGTGATGGACGGCACCGGTTTGATTTCTTTACCGATGACGCTGAAGAGGACCCGGCAGTTCTGTTGCAAAAAACCTAGGATGCTTTGCAGCAGCGTAAGAATCCGCTGGTAACTTATGAAATGTCGGTTACAGCTTTAGAACAGTTTTCCGGATATGCTCATGAAAAAGTAAGAATTGGCGATACCGTCCGGGCTATTGACAATATGTTTTCGCCGCCCCTGAAGGCGTCGGCCAGAATTATTGAGATAGAGCGCGATCTGGTAAACGGAGCACAGTCGAAAGTAGTGTTGGGAAATTACATTACAGCTTTAACCGATCCCAATTCATGCTTAAGGCAAACCCTGCAGAAATTAACGGATAAACAGGGTGCCTGGGATAAAATCAGCACCTTTGGTCCCGAAAGCATTCAAACCTCATGGCTGGATGGTGAAATTGACATTCTAAGAAACCAGATCAGCTCAACCAGAACCCATTGGTATACGGACGAAGACGGCAATATGATATTTGAGAATGTGGCTGATTCAAGCGCAATGATGTTAACCGGCAGCGGTTTTATGCTGGCCAGTGAAAAAGACCAAAACAATGCCTGGGTATGGAGAGCTTTCGGTACGGGCAGCGGCTTTACGGCTGATGAGATAAATACCGGCAAGCTTAAGGCCTCCCTGGTACAGATCGGCGTAGGTACTACCCTGGACAGCTGGGGGCTGCCCAATAAGACTACGATCAATGGCGGCAGAATTGAGACAAGTACCATTCATGCCGCCTCTTTGGTTGCTGACCAGGCTATGCTTGATTTCCTCAATGCCCGTCAAATAGTAGCCGGATCTGTGCATGCCGAGAATATAATTACAACCAATGCCAAAATAACTCTGGCTCAGATTGAGAAACTGGAAGTAGGAACCAACATATTTATGAAAGCGGGCAGCAGCATTGCCTGGGATATTAGCGGTGAAACGGGGGTTATTCCCCCAACGGTCAATGAACTGGGTTTAGGCACCAGGCTGACCAACATCAACTCCAGCGGTATATATACAGGCAGTATTACTGCCGGACAAATTACAGCCGGGATAATAGATGCAGCCAGGATTCGCATTGGTGCGGATACCTCCTACGAGGATGGTTATGCCACCGCCCGAACCTTTATTACCGAACCTGTGCCTCCGTATTCGATGGGAGATTTGTGGGTGGGGGGTTCTGGTGAAGATATAAAGAGGTGTATCAATGGCAGAGACAGCGGCAGTTTTGTTGATAGTGACTGGGATGCAGCCACTACCAGCATTAATACCGTCAAAGACCTGGCAGATGGAAAACGCAGGGTATTTACGTCTACGCCCTGCCCGCCTTATGACATAGGAGATTTGTGGACTGCTGGTTCTTCCGGGGATTTAAAAAGGTGCAAAATGGCTAAATTGGCAGCCGCTCCGGTTGTTAATCTATTGGGTGACAACGGATACATCGGTGAAAGTATGAGTTACGGATGGCATGGTGCTTTGTATGTTGACGGACATAACACCTCGGCGCTCAAAGATGGCTTCTATGGTTTGGATTGTTCCTTTAGCGACTGGGACTGGCCTAACAACCCAAGAAGCAATTATATACGTATTGCTTCAATCAATAGCCATAAATATCTGTTGCTGGTTAAAGCCTACGCTGACCCAAGCTACCATTACAATATTGGAATCTATCATTATAACGTAAATACCGGAGCTCTCATAAAGGCAAAGGAAGTGACCGATCCTTCTCCCTGGAAAACCATGATGTTAACAGCTGTTTCGGATGGCAGCGATTTGCTGTTCAGGCTTACCAGCGGTTACCCTTTTGTAAATAACCAGGGCTGGTTTAAAGACCTGGTTTTGATTGATTTAACCGCAGCCGGCGATGGTTCGTTGACAGATGCGCAGCTGGAAACGAAATATGGCTGTTATACCTGGGGCAACAGCGGTGATCCTGGCATTGGCTATGATCCGGCTGATTGGGAGGCGGCTACCGTATTCAGCGGATGGGTATTCCCCGGCAAGACTACTATTAATGGAGGTTTGATTGAAACCAACACCATTTTGGCCCAGCATATACGGACTGGCGAATTGGTGGTAGGCAATAACGTAGGGGCTGGCTTTATGGGAACCCATATTGATTCCAGCGGCATATATACCGGAAGCATCCAGGCCAGTCAAATAACGACCTCCAATTTGTATGCTGAACGTTTATATAAACCGGGGAACTCCAGCAATTATGCCGTTATCGGCGGAACTTACTGTGACCTTAAACTATATAACGCCAACGGTTGCTATTTTACGATTTATGATGCTATTGATGGTACCGGGGCTTTTAAAGATGCGCAAGGCAATGGCTTTTTAAGTTTCGGGGGCAATTATGTTTATTGTAATGGTACATGGGATTTCTCAAATGCTATTAACGTAATTGGGGTTAAAGCGAAATTTGCTTAATGAAGGGAGGATGAAAATATGGTAACGATAAACCCTATAGCTGGTATAAATACCAGTCTATCCAATGTGGTCAGTTCGCAAACAGAAATTGTTATGGACAATAATATCAGAAAACTAAGAACTACTGTGGTAAGTGAAGTAACGATGGACGATGAAGCTATCTTTAAGAGATTAGGCGATTTGGAAAATAGGAAAAAACAATTATTGGCTGAACTGCAATCTATTGATGCGGATACAAAAACATTAAACGATATTGTAACCGCAACAGCTGAATAAAAAGGAAGCGATGCTATGGCGGTAACCTATGTAAGCACCCCGTACGAAAATGGTTGTAGATGGAGCATAGGCAGTCTCGGAGGCGTTTGGGACGATTCCAACTATATGATGTGCTTGATTTCTACTTACGGGGGATGGCCAAGCGGCAGTAGCGGGCAACCTCCAGGATCTTTGGATTATCAGTGGCCTCCAACTAACGGTTCCAATTACAATACTCCCTCACAGGATTTCTACGAGGGCTTGGAAGCAGGAAGATCTTATACCCTATACGGTTATGCTCAAGCTGCTAATGGCTTATGGTACCCTTGCGGTTCTGCCAGTATAACGACCTTAGCGCCTACTTTGAGTACTCCCAGCCCCGCAGAGGTAAACACTTATTATAATAGTATAACTCTACAACTTTATGAGGTATCAGGAGCTTCCACGTATTACTTAGACGTATACAATTCATCCAACACTTGTATACGCAATTTAACCAGTAGTAACGGTTATTTTAACGTAACCAATCTGGAAAACAGCTCTCAATATGCGTTCTATTTTAAGTGTTCTGGCAGCGGTTATACTGACTCGGGCTATGGTAGTTATTACCCTGTTAATACTCAGGACGGGATAGAGCTTGCTACGCCAACCCTATCTCTTTCAAGTAGAACTGGAACATCAATCTTTTTAGATGTCTCTTATGTAGGGAATGCTTTTCGTTATGATATTGAGGTGTATAGTAGCTCTTATAATTATTTAGCTACCTACTCTCCTATACCCCCAGCTTCAGGGGTATTGACTACGGAGTTATATGGATTAACGCCAGGTACTGCTTATTATTTTAAAGTAAGAGCAAGGGCGGATACTTTAACTCCATACAAATCCTCCCCGAATTCTGGTTATTATGGAGCCTGGTCTACTCTAGTCAAACTCACTACTCCTACAGTTAGAGCTCAATCTCAAACCGCAACTACTATAACAATACAGCTTAATATAGACTCTCGCGCTCAAACTTGTTATTGTAACTTGCATAGACTTAGTGATGATGCGG
>JAQVWS010000163.1 GCA_028709585.1 Syntrophomonas sp.
GGAGCAAAACCAGCGGGGCTGGCTTAAAAATGCAGGAGTCCTGCTGCTTCATTTGGGGATAGTTATAATTTTAGCCGGAGGGGTCATAAACTCCTATTATGGTCTGAATGGGCTAATAACCATTTACAGGGGTAATCCCGCAGATGTTTCCGAAGGAATAACAATAGAGAAGCATTTCTTAATCCAGCTTAATGATTTTACAATAAAACTCAATCCTGACGGTTCTCCATCTCAGTATTACTCGGATATAACCGTAATAGAAGATGGCAAGCCCCAAGCAAACCAGATAATAAGTGTGAACCATCCCCTGCAATATAAAGATATTAAATTCTACCAGCAGGGTTTCGGGTATCTTATTAAAGTCAATTACATCAATGAATCAAGCAACGAGATTGAAAACTTGCTGGTACCAGGTGATTCACTGGAAATACCAGGCATAAATAGAACGCTAAAAACATATTTCAATGCTGCTGAGGGATTAAATCAAGCCTCAATAAAGCTGAATAATTCGCCAATAATATACAATGTCTATGAAAACGATAAACTCCGGGGAAAAGGCACAGCCAAATTCCATGAAAAGATTGAGTTTAGTGATAATTCATATATTGTTTTTACTGGGATAGAACCCTATACGATACTAAAAATTAAACACGACCCAGGTCTGCCGCTGGTCTTCACCGGCGGATTAATGTTTGTAATCGGAATAGCTCTGGCACTCTACTCACCAACTGTCAAAATTAACTCTAAGCTGATAATTTCTGGACAGGAGGTGCAAAGATGTCACTAATTCAAGCAATAATATATTCAACGCTGTTTTTATATGCATCAGGAGCCGTACTGTACCTTATCGGTTTTAACAAGTCATATGCTGATGCCATAAAGACCGCCTTTGTTTTGTCTTCAGCGGGATTTGCTCTTAACTTACTGGCATTGATACTGCGGACAGTTATTGCAGCCAGGCTGCCACTGAGCAGCGACTACGAGTTTTTATTAGTTTTTACCTGTATAACAGTATTTTTATTTCTTGTCTACGAGGTTAGACAGGGGATTACAGGTGCAGGTGGAGCAGTAATGATTACTGCTGCCATGCTTATTTTATCAGTCATAATGATGATGGAAGGAAAGTTTGAAGATGTCAGCTATCTGATACCAGCATTAAAAAGTCCCTGGTTGACAATTCATGTATTAACGGCTGCAGTTGCCTATGCCAGCTTCACACTGGCAGCAGCGTTAGCTGTGATCCAATTAATCAAGACAGATACAATAATTCCAGAAGAAAATATTTATTGGATAATCACACCCGGCTTCATCCTGTTGTCGTTATCCATAATAATCGGAGCAATCTGGGCAGAACAGGTCTGGGGATCTTACTGGAGCTGGGATCCGAAAGAAGTCTGGGCCCTGGTTACCTGGATAGTATATGCAGTATATCTGCATATACGCAACATGAAAGAATGGCGGGGTAAAAATACTAGTATTTTTGTCATTGCAGGTTTTATACTGGTTTTATTCACCTTATTTGGAGTAAACAATCTGCTGCCAGGGCTGCACAGCTATGCTGGGCGGATATAAGATATATAAGTAAGATTTAAATTTTAAGGTCTAATTAAATCCAACATTAATTTATCTTCATCCGCCCCACCATTATAACTCTTTCCAAGTACATAACACCTATTCTACATATAAAACAGCCGCAGATATACGTCGGAAACAGCTATTTTTGCTTTATTCTCTTCACTGGTTTGTAGTTGTTCTTTATTAATATAGATACAATAAAAATTACAATAATTACTGGTATCAAATTATATACGAAATAAATGAAGCCAAATGATGTTGCGCTGCCTCATTATATTGGCCTTTTTTTCCTTTAGCTCATTCTAACAACAGGTTTTTATTTACTCTACCGTTGAAACATAGGTCAGCCAGCCACCGCTAAGGTTCTTGACCTTGGTAAAGCCGTTTTGCTGCAGCATTCGGGTTGCAATATACCCTCTAATACCTGACAGGCAGTAAATATTTATTTCCTTGTCGCGAGGCAGTTCGCCCAGTCTTGGGCGAAGTTCGTCCACCGGAATGTTTATTGCTCCCGGGATGCTGCCCTCCTTATATTCCCATGTTTTTCGCACATCCAGGATAATGCTGTGATCAGGATCAAGTTCCGTGATTTCATTCCAATATACAGTTGGATTATCACCATTTAAAATGTTAGCAGCTGTATAACCAGCAAAATTGACCGGGTCTTTAGCCGAAGAAAAGGGTGGCGCATAGGCTAATTCCAGCTCCTGCAAATCATATACTGTCATCCCGCCATGGATAGCAGTAGCTATGACATCAATCCGCTTATCAACTCCGCTGTAACCAATGGCTTGGGCTCCCAGCACTTTACCGTCCTCCGGGCTAAAGATCAGCTTTAAGGCAATATCACCCGAGCCTGGATAATAAGATGCATTGGATGCTGGATGCAGATAGCAGGTACGGTACTCTATTTCCAGTTTCTTTAAGGTCTTTTCATTCGCCCCGGTGACGGCCACTACCATATCAATTATTTTAGCGATGGAGGTTCCCTGGGTACCAGGGTATTTGGCGGTTCTTCCCGCGATGTTATCAGCGACAAGGCGACCTTGCCGGTTGGCGGGTCCAGCCAATGGCAGTAGAACCTCATTCCCGGTAACATAGTGGCGCACCTGGATTGCGTCTCCTATAGCGAAAATATTTGGATCTGAAGTTTTTAAATATTCATCAACCATAATGCCGCCGGTAGAACCAATAGCCAGTCCAGCTTCCTTCGCTAGCTGAGTCTCAGGTCTAACGCCTATTCCCATTACAATCAAATCTGCTTCCAACTGCTCTCCGCTCTTTAAGATTGCCTTTCTCACCCTGGTATCTCCCTCCAGGGCTGTCACTTCATTATTAAGCTTAACAGTAATCCCTTGCTTTTTTAGATAATGATGAACAAAGGCAGCCATCTCCGGATCCAGAGGAGCCATGACCTGATTGGCCATCTCGACAACAGTCACCGCCAGGCCTTTTTCCTTAAGATTTTCCGCCATCTCCAGCCCAATAAATCCTCCGCCAATAATCAGCGCCTGGCTGGGATTCTCCATATCTATATACTGCTTTACCCGGTCACTGTCTGGAACATTGCGTATGGTAAACACATTAGGCAGATTGATCCCTGGGATTGGGGGAATTATAGGATTAGCACCGGGAGAAAGAACCAGATAATCGTAGCTTTCCTGATACGACTCCTGGGTCTTTAAGTTTTTAACCTCCACCTTTTTTTCAGATGGAAAAATACGAACAACTTCATTAAACGTCCTGACATCGATATTAAACCGCTTATTCAGTGATTTAGGGGTCTGCACAATTAATTCTTTTCGTTTCTCAATGATACCCCCGATGTAATACGGCAATCCGCAGTTCGCAAATGACACATCTTCGCCCCGCTCAAACATTATAATCTGAGCTTCTTCATCCAATCTGCGCAACCGTGCAGCTGTACTTGCTCCACCTGCTACGCCTCCAACAATCAATACCTTTTTGCCCATTCGTTTATCCTCCTTATCAGTTATATCTTTGCAGGTAACTTTCACCTGCAATAAATTCATTTAATAGTATTCTTCCAACCATAGCTTTTCATAAACTCTCGTTTATCAGCTCCAAATATATTTTGGTTAGTTATGTTAATCTTGCTGAAAAGCTATCAATTGATTGATGCATAATTATATTTGCTATAAAGGGCTTTTCAAATAAATATTAATTATGTAAATTGTCATTGCATTACCAAATAATCTTTTGGTAATGCAATAGATATTCAAACAATATATCGGTTCACCTCTTGGATCCTTGGTTCGTAAATATTATATTCCAATACTCAATCTATTACAAGGATGTTGCACTGCTGTCTGTTTAAGCGAGTGTTGTTCAGTCGAATTTTCCTCAATGGATTCCATCCATTGAGGAAGTCCAACCTTTAAATATACAAAATGACCCTTACGGGTCATAATGGTTTCCAATGGGTTATTATTACTTACTCAAACGGCACAAACACTATAGCCGAGGTCAAAGCAATGTCTATTATTACCCGGAGTATCCTAATTTTTTTGATATTTCCCGGGCTGCTTCGGTAACTAGCT
>JAQVWS010000164.1 GCA_028709585.1 Syntrophomonas sp.
TTCAAGAGGTGGGCCACGTGCCAATCAGGGTGGAACCGCGGGAAGATCCCGTCCCTGATAGTTACGGGGCTTTTTTTATTTCTAACCTTAAATTCGCTGTCATAATACTGCGAAATTATTAAGAAAAAATACTAGGAGGCCGGTTATGATGAATTTTCAGGAGATAATAATGAACCTGCAGGAATTTTGGAGCAAACAGGGCTGCATTATTCAACAGCCCTATGATATGGAGAAAGGCGCAGGAACCATGAATCCAGCTACATTTTTACGGGCTCTGGGTCCGGAACCGTGGAAGGTTGGATATGTAGAGCCTTCGCGCCGTCCTACCGACGGCAGATACGGAGAAAACCCCAACCGTTTGCAGCATTATTACCAGTTTCAGGTTATACTGAAACCTTCTCCGGATAACGTGATTGAGCTTTATCTGGAGAGTTTGCGCAAGCTGGGCATTGAACCGGAAAAACATGATATCAGGCTGGTAGAGGACAACTGGGAATCACCTACCCTGGGCGCATGGGGATTGGGTTGGGAAGTATGGCTGGACGGGATGGAGATCACCCAGTTTACCTATTTTCAGCAATGCGGAAGTTTTGATTGTTATCCGGTCAGTGCGGAGATTACTTATGGTATTGAGCGTATTGCCATGTATATACAAAATAAGGAAAGTGTTTTTGACATCGAATGGGTTGACGGGATCAGCTATGCTGACGTTCACCATCAAGCAGAGGTAGATTATTCACATTATAATTTTACTGTGGCCGATGTATCAACTTTGATGGCCATGTTTAACCTGTGTGAGCAGGAAGCGCAGCGGGTGGCTGCTTTACAACTGCCTCAGCCGGCTTACGATTATGTGCTGAAATGCTCGCATCTTTTTAATCTGCTGGATGCCCGGGGGGCAATAAGCGTAACTGAACGTACTGGATATATCGGGCGAGTACGCAACCTGGCCCGCACAGTTGCCAAGGAGTATCTTGAGCAGAGGCAAAGGCTTGGTTACCCATTGCTGAAAGATGAGGAATTAAGAAAAACACTCTTAAAAGCTGAGGAGGTAGATGGATAAATGAAGAGAGATCTGCTTTTGGAAATAGGCCTGGAAGAAATGCCTTCTGCTTTTATGGACAGGGTCTTGGAAGACTTAAAAAATATAGCTGTTCAGAAGTTACAGGAGAATAGAATTAAATTTGCAAGTGTTGATGCATTAGGAACTCCCCGCCGTCTGGTTTTGTATATTAAGGGTTTGGAAGAGAAACAGGATGATGCGCGGATCGAAAGCAAAGGCCCGAAAAAGGACAGCGCTTTCGCTGCGGACGGGAGCCCCAGCAAAGCTGCTCTGGGCTTTGCAAGGGGTAAGGGGATAGAAGCAGCCGATTTAGAGATTCGGGAAATAGGCGGGGTGGAATATGTATTCGCCGTTAAGAAAGAGGTAGGAGGCCAAACCGACACCTTATTGCCTGGTATTTTACTGAGTATAATCAATACTTTAAGTTTCCCCAAATCAATGCGCTGGGGTTATTACCATACCCGCTTTGCCCGTCCCATAAGGTGGCTTATGGCTTTGTACGGAGATAAGACCATAAACCTGCAGGTGGAAAATGTAATAAGCTCAAATTATACTTATGGGCATCGCTTTTTAGCCCCCGAGCCTATTGCGGTTGAAAGTATAGAAGGATATTTTGCGGCTTTGAGCAACCATTACGTGGTGGTTGACCCAGTCCAGCGCAAGAATATGATCTGGCAGCAGATTCAGGATGTAGCTGCCAATGTTGGCGCTAAAGCCATGGAGAATGACAGTTTATTGAATGAGGTAAACTTTTTGCTGGAATACCCCACTGCCTTTTCCGGAGAATTTTCAGCATCTTATCTGGATGTTCCGCCAGAAGTCCTGACTACCAGTATGATTGAGCATCAGCGGTATTTTCCGGTCTTTGATGACAGCAATAAACTAATGCCATATTTTATCGGGGTCAGAAATGGCACCGATTATTGTCTGGATCTGGTAAAGGCCGGAAATGAAAGGGTTTTGAAAGCTCGCTTGGAGGATGCTTTGTTTTTCTGGAAGGAAGATACCCAAAAAGGTCTAACCCAAATGGTATCCGGGCTAAAAGAGGTTCTGTTCCATGAACGCCTGGGAAGTATATTGGATAAAGTCGGACGGTTACAGGATATGGCCGTTTATATTGGTAAGGAGAACGGGCTTTCTGCCCCTGAAAAACTAAGCCGTGCAGCATACCTGTGTAAAGCTGATCTGCGCAGCAACATGGTGTATGAATTTCCTGAGTTACAGGGAATTATGGGGCGTTATTATGCCAGGGAGGCTGGCGAGGAAGATGAAGTCGCCGATGCTATTTTGGAACACTATCTGCCCAGATTTGCCGGAGACAGTTTGCCGCAATCGGAAACGGGAATAGTCCTGGCACTGACCGAAAAGGTATGCAATTTGACCGCTTTCTTTGCTATAGGTATTAAACCTTCTGGCTCCCAGGATCCCTATGCTTTAAGACGCCAGGCTCTGGGCATAGTAAACATCATAATTGATCTGGGGTTGAGATTGGATCTGCGAAAAATGTTAGGCCAGGCCTATAAGGGCCTGAAGTTGATTAAACTGGAGAGAAATCAGGAAGAAACCGTTAATGATCTGATGGATTTTATCCTGCAAAGGCTGCGTGGCATTATGCTGGATAGGGGTGTATCATTTGATGTTATTGATGCAGTACTATTTCAAGCCGGAGGCGATCTTAGTGAGATAATTTTGCGAGCAGAAGTGATTGGCAAGTTCAAATCAGCTTCGCAATGGGATGATTTCCAGGTTGTATTTAACCGCTCCTGCAATCTATCCCGGAAATGGGACAGCACCCAGGTAAATGCTGAGGTTCTGGAAGATGACAGCGAAAAATCCCTCTACCAGCATTATCTGCGGATTGAACCGGAATTTAAAAAGGCAATTCAGGAAAAGAACTATGAGACAGCTCTGGGTATCATGGCAGGAATGCGTGATGATATCGACCAATTTTTTGACGCGGTAATGGTTATGGTTGAGAATAATGACCTAAAAGCTGCTCGCCTGGGAATATTAAAGTCCATTGCCGATTTATGCAACTATCTGGCAGATTTCAGCAAGGTATTGCCATAAAATTGTTTTAACTAATAGGATTTTTATTATGCATATAGTATAATGATTAGAGCTATTTTGGCTAAATAGTATAGCATAATTAGGCGGTGATCATTATTGAACTGAATGAACGCCAGGAAAAAATACTAGGTATTGTCAAGAATCAAGGACCTATTACCGGTGAAAATATAGCCGATATGCTAAGGGTTACGCGGGCGGCATTACGACCCGATCTAGCTATTCTAACCATGTCAGGCTACCTGGAAGCTAAACCGCGTGTAGGATATACATTTAAGGCTGATGGGAATCAGAATAAAGTAAAGAAAGTTCTTAATCTGTATAAGGTAAAGGATATAATGTCAATGGCGGTGGTGGTTAAAGAAAAATCCAGCATTTATGACGCTATTGTGAATTTATTTATGGAAGACACCGGAACATTATTTGTGGTTGATGATAACAATTATCTGGCTGGTGTTGTGTCCAGGAAAGACCTGTTAAAGAATACTTTGGGACAAGCGGACATTCATAAAGTTCCCATAAGTGTCATAATGACACGGATGCCTAATGTAATTACTGCAACCGGAGATGATACAGTTGTAACCGCAGTGAAAAACATTGTGGAGCATGAGGTGGATTCTCTTCCGGTGGTAAAGCAATTAAAAGGTACCGATGAGGATAAATATGAGGTAATAGGCAGAATAACCAAGACAAACGTTGCCAGACTATTTTTGGATCTGGCCTTCAAATAGAATTAAGGGGGAGTCTTGATTTTGGCAAATCATTTACCGGGAGTATTTATTGTATCTGATTCTATTGGGGAGACGGCAGAAATGGTGGTTAGAGCTGCTGCCAGTCAGTTTAACTCAGGGGATATGGAGATAAGACAAATTCCTAATATTTCTGATGAAGCTACAATAGAGGAGGTCGTCAACCAAGCAGCCGATAATAGCTTTATGATTGCCTATACTTTAGTTCTTGATGAAATGGCAGATTTTCTCCGACAG
>JAQVWS010000165.1 GCA_028709585.1 Syntrophomonas sp.
AAATACCTGCAAGGGGTGTTCCAGCAAATGCAGGAATACACTCCATAGGTATATGTGGCCTGATAATACCTGACAAATCCTCAACAAATAAAAGGGGTGTTAAACAACACCCCTTTGTTGCCGTTGATATACTATTTTACTTCTACGCTGGCTCCTGCTTCCTCTAACTTTGCTTTAATGCTGTTAGCTTCATCTTTGCTGATTTTTTCCTTGACTGGTTTGGGAGCTCCGTCAACCAGCTCTTTAGCTTCCTTAAGACCCAGAGCAGTTATTTCTCTAACTACCTTTATGACATTAATTTTCTTCTCACCAGGACCGGTCAGTATTACGTCAAACTCGGTCTGTTCTTCAGCAGATGCTGCACCTGAAGCTGCAGCCGGAGCGGCGGCAACGGCCATAGGGGCAGCTGCACTAACTCCAAATTCTTCTTCCAGCGCTTTAACTAATTCTGATAGCTCAAGAACTGTAAGTCCTTTAACAATCTCAATAACTTCCTGTACTTTACTCATTATCAATATCCTCCTTAATATTTCTAGTTATTTTTATTTATTAACCGGCTTTTTGCTCCCGGATTCCATCCAGAGCTCTTACTAATCCTGTCAGGTTTGCATTCAAAACGCGTACGAAAGAAGTAATCGGGGCCTGCATAGTACCCACCACCTGTCCTAGCAGAACATCGCGCGGCGGCAGTTGGGCCAGGTTTTTAATATCTTCCGGCGATAAAAGCTTGCCTTCCAGAATACCTATTTTGACTTCCAATTGCTTATTGGTCTTGGCAAAGTCAAAAATTATTTGGGCAGGTCCAACCGGATCGTTTTTGCTGAAAATAACTGCATTAGGGCCGCTAATCTGCTCAGCAATATCTTCATAACCGGCTTCTTTTAGAGCAAAACGAAACATGGTGTTTTTAAGAACCCGGTATTCTACCTCAGGGAGACGTAATTTCCGTCTCAAATCGCTTATTTGTTCTACCTTAAGTCCCCGGAAATCAGTACATACTACCAGCATTGATTCTTCCAGTTTTTCTTTTATTTCTTGCACAACTTGTTTTTTCTCATCCATATTGGCCATTCATTTCTCACCCCCTTATATTTGGTTACACTAGTTTAAAAGCTTTTTGGGAATATATGATTGTAGCATGGCTATGCGGTCTTTAATATCCCTACAAGTATAATTTTTTTGACTCGGATATAATAAAAAACCCCTGCCTAATCTGCAGAGGTTTTCAACTGCTTTTCTCTATTAATACCAGCAGTATTATTATGATAAACCTCAAGCAGGCCAAATTATTAAGGCTTTCGCCACCGGCTTTCTACAGTCTGTATTTTTCAGTTTATAAACAACCTGCTTATCAACTACTTGTTGGCTGCAATTAAAATAAGCGGATTAATTTTTACTCCCGGTCCCATTGTGGAACAAATATTTACTGAACGCATATACTGGCCTTTGGCAGCCGCCGGTTTAGCCTTAAGAAGCGCTTCGGCAAAAGCATTCAGGTTATCCTCCAGCTTACCAATTTCGAAGGATACCCTCCCAATCGGCGCGTGAACAATAGAGGTCTTGTCGACCCGGAATTCTATTCGGCCGGCTTTTAGTTCCTTAATGGTGCGCTCAATATCAAAGGTAACTGTGCCAGCTTTGGGGTTGGGCATCAAGCCTCTGGGCCCTAAAATCTTACCCAGCTTGCCTACTACCCCCATCATATCAGGCGTGGCTACTGCTACATCAAAATCGAACCAACCGGATTGGATTTTTTCAGCTAAATCATCGGCTCCCACAAAGTCAGCTCCAGCTGATTCAGCTTCCTTGATTTTCTCACCTTTGGCAAAAACTAATACTTTAATAGTTTTGCCTGTTCCATGTGGCAAACTTACTGTACCTCTTACCTGCTGATCGGCATGCCTGGGATCTATGCCCAATTTAACATGAACTTCCACGGTCTCATCAAATTTAGCAGTCGCTAACTCTTGGACCATTTGCAAAGCCTCAACGGGCTCATAATACTTGGTTTTATCTATCTTTTTGATAGCCTCACGATATGCTTTTCCTCTTCTCAATCAAAAAACCTCCTTGTGGTTATTTCGGATTAAATCCTCCCACATTGTATCCTTGTACTTTATTCAACTACTTCAATACCCATACTGCGAGCTGTGCCTTCAATCATTCTAATCGCTGCATCTATATCAGCAGCATTGAGATCTGCCTTTTTAATTTCAGCAATTTCAATTAATTTTGCACGTGGAATCTTGCCTAACTTCTTCTTCAAGGGATCCCCAGAACCTTTCGGCACGTTGGCAGCTTTTTTCAGAAGATCTGAAGCAGGTGGTGATTTAACTTCAAAAGTAAAAGAACGATCTTCATAAACAGTTATTTCTACAGGTACGATATATCCAGTCTGATTGGCGGTCTTAGCGTTATATTCCTTGCAGAAGCCCATTATGTTTACTCCATATTGACCTAAGGCTGGTCCGACCGGCGGCGCTGGTGTTGCTTTGCCTGCTGCTATCTGCAATTTAATTTTACCCTTGACTTTTTTAGCCACTATTACACCTCCTTATATTTTATTTATTTGTTCATAATCCAGTTCGACCGGTGTTTCCCTGCCAAACATGGAAATATTAACCCTTATCTTGCCTCGGTCGGGTAGTACCTCTTTCACTATACCTTCAAAATTTTCAAAGGGACCGCTGTTGACGCGAATGCTTTCCCCAATATTAATATTGATAACCCTGGGTTTCTTGCCCATAAGTCCCATCTGGGTAAGGATCTTTTTAATCTCATCATCATGCAACGGAATAGGCTTGGTTCCGCTACCAACAAATCCTGTGACCCCGGGGGTATGATGAACCACATACCATGAATCTTCGTCCATTATCATTTTAACTATTACATAACCAGGAAATACCCGCTTGGTGGTAACCTTCCTTTTGCCGCCTTTATACTCTACTTCCTGTTCTTCGGGGATAATTATCTTGAATATCTTATCCTGCATATTCATAGATTCTACCCGTTTGGTCAAATCAACCTTTATTTTATTTTCGTAACCGGAATAAGTATGCACAACATACCATTCACCTTTTTTTTCGTTTTCGTTGACTGTCTCAGGTGCATTATCAGCGGGCAAGTTTGCATTTCCCTCATGTTTAATTTGCTCTTGGGAGGTAATTTAAATCATCTCCTCTGTTATACGAAAACTGTCATTAATCTATCGAGTACCCAAGAAAGACCACTATCGAAAAGCCAGATTATCACAGCTATAATAGCTACCGCAAATAGAACCACTCCTGTATATGCTATCAATTGGGTTCTTCCTGGCCAATAAACCTTTTTTAATTCGTTAATCACCGCAACGATGTTTTGTTTACTATTTCCCCACCAGTTTTTAACATTACTTTCATTGCCGGTTGATACACCAGTCTTAGCCATTATTTCTCACTTCCCCAGGTTTATTTCGTTTCTCTGTGAACTGTATGTGCGTTGCAAAATTTACAATGCTTTCTTACTTCCATCTTTTCAGTAGTCTTCTTTTTGTCTTTGGTGGTTCTATAATTACGCTGTTTACAATCTGTACAAGCTAATGTAACTCCTACCCTCACCATGACACCTCCATCCTGTGCATAAAAATACTACAATACTCTAGCATACGCTATGTACTATGTCAACCACATATCTGTTCGAGTTCAGTGGTATAGGTGGCTGCTTTAGAGTTATTGCGGTTTAGCTTTCGATGCCGGTAACAACGCCGGATCCTACCGTTCTTCCGCCTTCACGGATAGCAAATCTTAAGCCTTCTTCTATTGCTATCGGGGTTATCAATTCTATTGCCATCTCGATGTTGTCTCCTGGCATTACCATTTCTACACCTTCCGGCAATTGGATTATCCCGGTTACGTCTGTGGTCCTAAAGTAGAACTGCGGACGGTATCCTCCGAAGAATGGTGTATGCCTGCCTCCTTCTTCTTTGGACAGTACATATACCTGCGCATCAAATTTCGTCAACGGTTTGATGCTGTTTGGCTTCGCCAGAACCATTCCTCTTTCTACATCTTTTCTGTCCAGTCCTCTTAACA
>JAQVWS010000166.1 GCA_028709585.1 Syntrophomonas sp.
TAACAAAGCTCCGGCCTGTATATCCTGTGCAATATATAAGGAACGTCTGAACTTCAACGACTTGCTTTCCTGTTCACCTGCTCCATAGCGAATTCCCCCCAGAGCCTGCCAGGCCCGTTCGGTTTCGACCACTAACTGCCGCATCTCTTCTCGTTCCATGGAAAAAGCCGAGTCCACCCCGCCTTCGGCCCTGGATAGAGTAAAATGTTTTTCAATCAAACAAGTACCCAGCGCAACAGAAGCTACTGCTACACCAATTCCCATGGTATGATCAGAAAGGCCTACCGGACAGTCAAAAAGCTCCCGCATATGAGGAATCGTCATAAGATTGCTATCCTCGGGACTAGCGGGATAAGAACTGGTGCATTTTAAGAGAATCATATCTTTACACCCAGCTTCTCTGGCTGTTCGTACCGTTTCATCCAATTCCGCTACCGTAGCCATTCCCGTTGAAATAATCATGGGCTTGCCGGTCGCTGCCACTTTGCGAATTAAGGGTAAATAAGTATTTTCAAAAGAGGCAATCTTGTAGCAGGGCACCCCCATTTCCTCCAGAAAATCCACGGCTGTCTCATCAAATGGCGTACTGAAACTAATTAAGCCCAGCTCCCGGCACCGCTTAAAAATCGGCTCATGCCACTCCCAGGGAGTATAGGCCTGCTGATAAAGTTTATACAGGCTGGTCCCTTCCCAGAGGCTATCCGAATCACTTATAAAAAATTCGTTACTATCCATATCCAGCGTTATAGTATCAGCCGTATAAGTCTGAAGTTTAAGCCCTTGCGCCCCAGCTTGAGCGGCAGCTTCCACAATAGCCAGAGCCCGCTCTAACGATTGATTATGGTTACCGGACATTTCCGCTACAATAAAAGGAGGATAATCCTTGCCCACCATCCGATTGTCTATTATTATATTTCTCATTTTATATTTCTCCATTAATTATGTTCTCGTTAATGCCAATTTTCAGGGGATATAGTGCTTCCCGTTATGCGTCAATAATTTTGACATCAAAAATAAGCTGTCATTTCACATCCCAACCCTACCATAATTGATTCCACTGCGAAAACCCCTTTGAACTCTTAAAAGTGGTGGAATTTACACCATTTCTATGGTTCTTACTGTCTTAAGATTTTTTGAAGACCAGCTGTAAAACAGTAATGATTCACCTCCACAATACAATGTTGCAGGCTTCATATTTTGCGTAAAACCCATAACTTTACCGGGCCGTAATCCCCAAAATCTCCAGCTGAAGAAAAAAGTGCTGCTACCCGGTTAATTTCACTATCATAGCTGGGTTCTAATCCCTGCTCCTGAGCTAATTTAGCATTTATTACCCTTGAAGCTAGATAATACTGACTACTAAAATTACGGGTTTCGATTAGTTCGAATCGTGATTCAATACTGGATAATATGTGTGCTTCGTCGAGATAGAGATTATGCCATCTCACCTTAATCTCATCTAAACCTACTAGCTTCCTTATAGCATTTAAATTGCCCAGTCCCTGTTCAGTATCTTCACACATTAAATATAGTCCACCTGGTTTCAATATCCGATAAATTTCTTTTAGCGCCGTAGCCTGTTCTTCCCGGGTTATTAGATTAATCAGACAACGTTCAGTAATAACCACATCAAAAATATCATTATCAAATTCTGTCTTTCTCACGTCACCAACAGAAAAGGATATCCGATTGCGTTTGAATTCAGGCAAATTATCACGAACTTTACTAGCTACTTTCAGCATTTCTGGTGAATAATCAAGTCCTTGTATAGTAATGTTAAAGTGTTTCAGGAACTGAAAACAAGAATACCCGTTTCCGCATCCTATATCAGCGACTAAATAACCATCCTGCAGAAATAATTCAATATTTTCAACTTCCAGAGTCTTTACAAAATCATCGGGCAAAGTAGCCTTAGACAATTCACCATACTGTTGAGCTTGTTCATTCCAGAAGCGTTTTATATCCTGCTGTTTTTCCTCATTACTATTCAAATCAACATCCCCCTAATTATTCCCAACTCCCCCGGTCGGCTTTCCATCTATTATCTTTATTCTTCTACAAAATATTCCCCCATCATCACCATGTAATCTTGTCATTCTTTAATTTATATGGTGTTCCTCTTTGACGACTCAGTCCTTTAACGTATCTATTGGCTTTCATTAGTTGCCGCTCATCCCCAATAATCACTTCAACTAACTGTTTATAAACCTGCTTTATTAAAGTTAAACTCATCATTTTGCCTCCAATGATATTAATCTCAGCAAGGCAACGAAGAATGTCTTTCTCCTTATTGTATCTAGGATTCTTTCTGAGCCACCACCCACATATGTGATGACAGCAAATTTTCGGCAAGGAATCCCTGGAATTTATCTCCCACATCCTCCCATTTATCTATTAGTATTTGTTTCAGAAACGGTTGATTAGAAACATCCAGGCTGTTGTCCAAGATCTTTTTCCTAACTATTTCTGCATCCAACTGGCCTGGGGTCAACAGCTCAAGTACTTTAAAGCCACATTTTTCAAACAATAGACTAAGCGAGGTCGGATGAAAGTAATTTAAATGATTCGGCCCCGCGATGTTATCAGACAGCGATCCCAAAACCTGCAGATCAAATCCCTTAACATTTGGTGTTGAACAAATAATTATTCCTTGGTCAGCAAGGCACTCGGCACAGGCTCGCAAAAATTCTTCCGGACAAAAGAGATGTTCAATCAATTCAAAACAAGTAATAACATCAACCCTATCCAAGTTGACTTTTTCAATAGATTCTTGGATCACTTCAATACCGCTAACTCTGCACGATGCAGCCAAATCAGGACTGGGCTCAACGGCAACAATCCGGTTAAATACTTCTAAACTCATTATTTCCCTGCAGAAGGTACCAAAACCCGCCCCTACATCTACCAGGCATCCCTTGGAAGCCCCGTATTTTTCACATAATTCAATGATTCGTTTGGCCCTCGGCCGAAATATGTTGATGGCCCAGCTTTCTTCAGATATAGGAAAAATATAATCATTCCAAAATTTTATACTTTGCGCCTCTTGGTAATAACATTCTAATAATGATGGATTAGGGCGAGGATTTATGAAAATAGTTTCACATTCAGGACATTGAACGCATCTGAACCCTTCTTTAACGTAGAGAAATTCTCCCATATTACTTCCACATGCCGGACATAAAACTGTAACAAAGTGATCTTCCTTTTTAAGAATTAGCTTAATATCCATCTCCCGAAGTCGTTGGCAATTAACCATTAAGTGGTCAGGTCTAATTTCAACTTCCTTCAACAGTTTTCCCTCTTTTCAAATCATAAATAGTCTCTTATTTATTTAAGGATAACAATCATAGATATTCACTAACAAAAGACTTAGTTAATTTGCTTCCCTAAAACGTTTATTTTTCTAATAGGAACCAGGTTAAATCATCCTGGGGAAAGTTATTATCCCGGTGATAGACAAAACCATAATCTACTAAACGTAAATCCTTATATTCATCCATCATCTCGCCGGCAAAATCCCTCTTAAACAGCTTGTTTTTATGCCCTCTGTAGATTACTTCTACTGGTACAGGGTTATAGTATTCTACCAGGCAGATATATCTACTGCTTGACTGGTATAGTAATTCATAAGTCTGTTTAAGCTTATCAGGATTAATATGTATTAAAACGCCCTTAGATAGAACTAGGTCACGCTGATAATCAATCGAGAATTCAAAAAGTGATTGTTGATAAATACTCAATTCTACTATCTTCTTAAGTTCCGTTACCGCCTGCTCGTTTATTTCCACAGCGGATAAGTACATATCCGGAAAAAGATTGCGAATAGCCAGCAGATTGAGTCCCCGATTTGCTCCGAATTCAAGAGTCGATTTTATATTGGTGGTTTTCGATAAAATCCGAGCGAAAAGGGCGGTTTTATTGGCGGTTATTTCCAGACCCTGATTCCGCTCCGTATATTCATTACCAAACTCCCCGGCCCAGAACGCTTCTTGTTCTGTTTTAAAACTTTTCATTGTTCCACCTCAACTAACTATAAAGCTTATTTCTTCTGT
>JAQVWS010000167.1 GCA_028709585.1 Syntrophomonas sp.
CCGGTCCGTGTGGAAAAAGCTATATCTATTCCCTCCCTTAACCATGTATCGAGGGATATAAATTGCATTCCCTGTCGATTTATCATTGCCCAAAGTTCCATTTGTCTTGGCACTCCATTTCGATTAAAATTATTGCGGAGGTGTGAATATGAACAATCCTGATATAGAGAATAGGAAATCGGCTTGGACAGTTATTGCCACGGTTGCTCCGCCTGAGGATATGGTATTAGAGAGCCTGATTCAGTCGTTTGGCATTCCGGTTAGACTTTTTCAGGAAGCGATAGGGTCTGTTTTTGGCCTTTCGGTAGGACCGCTGGGTCAGGTAAAAATAGCTGTTCCGGAGGAATACGCTCAGGAAGCCACGCAATTGTTGCATGCAGAGCTTGAAAAAACCGACTATTAACACATGCATAAGAAATAGCTTTATTTATTCTCCAGCTGATCAATTGTGTTGATAAAACTGTCCAGATCAGTAAATTGACGATACACTGAAGCAAAACGCACATAAGCCACTTTGTCTAAACTACGCAGCTTGTCCATTAGCATCTCACCGATTACCATGCTGCTTACTTCCCTGTCATGGTGATCCCGCAGATCAGCTTCAACAGAGCTTACAATGTTTTCAATAGCATCCAGGCTAACCGGCCTCTTCTCACAAGCACGCGCCAGCCCGTTCAGCAATTTATTACGGTCAAACTGTTCGCGATTGCCACCTCTTTTTATTACGAACAAGGGTCTCTCTTCATATCTTTCGTAAGTCGTAAACCTTCTTTTACATACTATGCATGAGCGTCTTCTTCTAATTACCGCTCCATCTTCGCTGGAACGGCTGTCAATAACCTTGCTATCTATTGCCTGGCAGAAGGGACACAGCACATAAATCACTCCCATGCTGGTAAATCCGGTTTTGTATGCCTTTAATACCCTTATTATGAACAATAAGTGAATGATAATCAACCGACATTATAAGTTAAAATGGCAGGATTAATATATATCATCCTCATCATCCATATAACGTGAGCTGTATTGCTGATCAAATTGATTGAAAGATGGTACCTCCACCAGAATAACATCTCGGCCAATCCGTACTATCTTATCCCATGGCACCACTATTTCCTGTCTTTTTGAAAATATGCCCCATCCTTTTACCTGCCCTGGGAGCATTAAAGCCAGTACTTTGCCTTTTTCCATATCCAGGTCTATGTCGACAATATTGCCCAATTTCTTGCCGTCCAGAACATTAATGACTTCCCGCATGCGCAATTCGGAAATCTTGACCATACAATCACCCCTATCATAACTATATTCTCAATATATGAACTGTATTGAGAAAACTTGCCTGATCATATTCTAGTAATACCTTAATACTGCGAGCATTAGTATCATAATTTATCTAATTCGCCTCATATGCCATTATTTGCTTATTTTTCCGTTAAAGTTATATTTATAAAATTTCGATTAATTACTTGATATAGGTTTCGGGCTGGACTCCTTGGAGAGGCCCGGGCGGTACTAAACGACTGATGTGCCGCACTCATAATACATTTGAGGAGGATACCGCAATGATGAGGTCTCTCTATACTGCCAGTACAGGTATGTCTGCGCAGCAGCTTAATGTTGACACCATTGCCCACAACATGTCTAATGTCAATACCTTTGGATATAAAAAACAACGGGTTGAGTTTCAAGATTTGCTTTATCAAACCATTAGACGACCTGCCGCTACTGAGACCGTCAATGAACCCATCAGTCTATCCGTAGGTTTGGGAGTAAAATCGGTGGGCATAAATACTCTTTTTGGCCAGGGCAACCTGCAGCAGACCGAAAACCCTCTGGATGTAGCCATAATTGGAGCAGCCTTTTTTAAAATTCAGGTACCTGGTTATGATGATCCTCTCTATAGCCGGGATGGTGCGTTTAAACTGGATGCGTCCGGTCAATTGGTCACCGCTGATGGCAATCTGGTGGTAGGGGTGGAAGCTATTCCGGAAGATGGAACGGATGTCAATATCGGCAAAGATGGTGCGGTTACCTACTTACCGATGGGTTCCACAACTCCTGAAGAAGCTGGCAAAATTGAATTATCCAAATTTGTTAATCCCGCCGGGCTGCAGAAGGTAGGTTCCAATCTATATCAAGCTACATTAAACTCCGGTGAACCTGTGGATTGGGATTCTGAATCTGATTCAACCGTATCCCTGCAATCAAACTATCTGGAAATGGCCAATGTAAAGGTTGTTGAAGAAATGGTTAGTCTAATTACTGCTCAGAGAGCTTATGATATTAATTCCAAGGTAATCCAGGCTTCTGATGAGATGCTGCAAACCGCTACCGGCTTACGCAGATAGGCCAGAGGTATAAGAATATGAAAATAGATAATTCCTTAATTAACACGGACGCAATTAAATCTCAATATTCTGCTGACAGAGATAAGACGGGCACTGACAGGTTTGCCCGCGAATTGGAAAATGCAGTCAGCAAGCAGGATAAGCACAAGCTAATGGCCAGTTGCCAGGAATTAGAATCCGTATTTATTAACAAGATCATTGAGTGTATGCGAGCCACAGTTCCTGAGAGCGGATTAATCGAAAAAAGCTTCGCCACTGAATCCTTTGAGTCTATGCTTGATGAAGAGTATGCCAAACAGATGAGCAAGACGGGTTCTATCGGATTGGCTGATATCTTATATAAACAGCTTAGCAGCAAACTTTAACCCTATCTAAAGATCTACTACATATGCTAGAGCAGTAAATTATAACTGCTCTAGCACTTTTGGTTTCTGAAATATCTTTATCAATTATAAAATTATTTTAATAAAGGTGCCAATTCACTGGTGGTATTAAAGTTCAGATAGGTGTCAGGCACAGAGCCAACTATTATCGTATCTGCTAAAGGAATCGTATTGGCAACCTGTATTTCTTTATCAACCAAAGGCACCGCTATCTTTATCCGGCTATTAATCTTAAAGTAGATAAGGTGTCTGGTCTGGTTGATACCTGCCTGCTCAAATCTATTCTCCACTTCCACTGTTACTTGCTTAGCCGGGATAACCTTTACATTGAGTCTGGGACCATAAGCCGCCAAAAGAACCGAACCGGTAACTTGCCCCAGCGGGATACTGATTGTCTGGCCTGCAAGCCCTTTTAAGCTGGCGGTTACTTCTCTGACCGTATTAGCCATAATCTGATTCAGTATTACTGTATTGGCTTGAATCATAATGATCCTGCCCTGATTATCTTTATGGATACTGACAATATCCTGATAGTCGGTCACAGCGACAATCTTGTCGTTGACTGCCTGGTTGACAATCTCAATAGCTTGTATCTGAGCTTCGGACTGTGCTATTTCCAAAACACTGCCTTTAATGCGCATATCAGCTATAATCAGAACAGTTGCCATAAATATAATTACCAAGACACTAAGGGGTGGCAACCATCTTCTAGCCAAAACAATCCCTCCGCAATAAAATACTGATCTCATTTATATATATGATAAACAGATACATTTTGTGACTACTTTATACAATTATTGATTAATTAAAGCAGAAAAAACAGCTACATTTTCATGACCTTTGATAATTTGGCGCAGATAAGCTACTATATAGAACGAAGAAAGCGCAAAGGAGTAAAAATACATGGAAAACGTAAGAGTCAGGTTCGCTCCCAGTCCAACCGGCACCTTGCATATTGGCGGTGCTCGTACAGCTCTATTTAATTGGCTTTTTGCCCGCCGCAACCAGGGGAAATTTATTCTTCGGCTTGAAGATACGGACACAATCAGGTCTACGGATGAATCTGCCCAGGGCATCCTGGAAGGGCTGAACTGGTTGGGGCTTGATTGGGATGAGGGCCCTAATGTGGGAGGGCCTTATGGACCTTACTGTCAAAGCCAGCGTCTCGATATTTACCAGCAATTTATACGCCAGTTGCTGGATGAGAACAAGGCTTACTATTGTTTTTGCTCCCCTGATGAAATCAAAAAACAACGCGATGAGGCTTATAAGGCCAAAATAAACTATACATACTCACGCGATTGTACCGCTCTGAC
>JAQVWS010000038.1 GCA_028709585.1 Syntrophomonas sp.
ATGGTTTATTATGAATTACCATTATTATCTATATTAATAGCATACAATTAAATAAAACTTGATTCAACCTAAAGACTAGATAATTATATATTATTATATTGAACCGTTGCAGTTTTTATGATAAAATGGATTTCGCTGAGCAAAAGCGTAGGGGAGTAGCTCAATTGGCAGAGCATCGGTCTCCAAAACCGAGGGTCGCAGGTTCGACCCCTGTCTCCCCTGCCATTATAGTAAAGTAATACAGGGATTTTATAGACCCTGTATTTTTTTGTCGCTACAGCTGCCAAAACATCATTTGTTGATATATTGTCGACACTCCCTGCCAAAAATCAAAAGCCGGAGCTTGTCAGATCCGGCTTTTGCATATGATATGATTTTCACAATTTTAAGCATACTAATTCTAAATAATATTTTCATCAATAAGGAATTACCGCTGTAACAAGAAATATTGATATTACCAAACAGCTACTCTGGTTCTTATTGGTTCAAATATTTTAATTTTCGTTTGCGTATTCACATGTTTGTAATTTTGATTCTGGCTTTTGTCTTCAGTTATTTGCACTTTTTCTGCAGCCATAGATTTCATACGAGGTATCTTTTTTCCTCCATGACGTTTGCAGTCCAAACCCCAGCGTACCAGACAATAGCTCAAATCACTGCAAGAAAGACATATTTCGAGTCGCGATCCCATTTGAGTCATATTCAACCCCCCATAAAAATCACATTTCTAGCAGTTTTTATTTAACATAAATAAATGCAATTATCATGCCAGGTATATATATTTTATATTATAAAACGATATGAGGTTTTATTAGTATCTTTTACTAAATTTCTTATTGAGAAAGAATCCATATTATCAGCAAAATGTGTCCTAATGCAATACACTGTACAGATATATGGACATGTTTTTATGTTTTTAAATGTTTTTGGCCTTCTAGCAATTTTCATGCCATTCCTTCATAATGTAAAATAAATGTCTAGCGATTTAAGGTGTAACCGTCATCATCTAGCAATTCAGCAATACTGAAAAATAACTGCGCCCATAAAAAAGTGTCCACTTTTTTATGTTTTTACACAAACATGTGAACACATTTACACAGTATTATTTTGACCCAATTGCTTCTTGTTACTAAATTTATACTTTATCCGGTAATAGGTTTATTGTTATCATTATTCCCTATATATACAGTCCTAGATGGAAAGGCCAATGATACATTTTCTTTCTCTAGAATATCTAAGATCCGGAAATTTACGTTTTCTTTTACTGCCAAATACTCTTGCCAGTCGGTGGTTTTGGAATAAAAATATAGCATAATATCAAGACTGCTATCATTAAATCTATCTAAATAGACAAAAATAATTTTTTGATCAATATCAGGATGGTTTTGTAACATATTCCTAATTTCTTGTATACATTTTTCTATTCTAATATGAGGAGTAGAGTATTCGACCCCTAACGAGAAGTTTATTCTTCGTTTACCCATGCGAGAATGATTGGTTATGGCTTGATTAGCTAGAATGGCATTAGGTACCGTAACCAAAGCATGACTAAAAGTTCTGAATCGGGTGCTGCGAAATGATATTTCTTCAACTATACCTTCAACTTCTGAGGTTTCAACCCAATCACCGATCGCAAATGGCCTTTCCATTATTATGACAATTCCGCCAAAAATGTTGGCCAATGCGTCTTGAGCTGCCAGTGCAAAAGCTAAGCCTCCCAGACCCAGACCGGCTACAAAACCGCTTACATTGTAATCCCATTCTTCGGCAATCATAACTAATGCCATAGCCCAGATTATGAACCTGATTATATTAGCTAGGAATGCTATTAAAGTGTTGTTGTCTATTTTAAATCTTTCTTTTAATCCTGCATATACAAACGAATTTATACCAGTCAGGGCATTAGCACCCCAGGCTAAAACGATTATTATTATTGAGCGGTAACATTGGGATGCAAACTCTTGATAGGATAAAATGGGTAAATATCTTAATCCCAGGTATACACCGGTAATAAATATCAAAAACCTGATCGGCCTTGCTAAAGCCAGCAATATCTTGTCATCAATGTCGTTTTTACTGCGCTTGGCGATTTTCAACATTAAGGGCAGTAAATATCTTGTAAATATAATGCTGAATATCCAGAATACAAATACTATGGTCAGGGATATGGCAATAATAGAAATTAGCGATTCCTCATTAGATTTAAATAATATGCCAGTCATCTTAAGCCTTCCCCCTTTGTTTGGATATTATCGCAGAAATATTGCATTGCCGCAATAATTGCGTATTAATTCTTTACTCTATGTGAATACTGCACATAGATAGATCTAGGGGGTATTGGTATTGAATCTAAAAAAAGTTCTATTCAGCCAATTGTTTTTATGCGCTTTCTTAGTTGAGTTTTCACTCTGCGGTCTAATGCTGACTCAGAACAATGCATATATTTTATCGCTATTATTCTGTACTGCAGCATTGGTTTATGTGATTTACAGTCTTTATCGGCTTAATCAGGATTGTGGGGCCACTGTGAAGAATGAATACAGCTTTTATTACATAATCGATGGCCTGTCTCAAGATGACATATTCAGCCGTTCAATGAGAAGCCGCATGTAAATATGGTCCCAAAATAAAAGGAGGGTGTTTTCGACCCTCCTTTTGGCATAACTATTGGTTTTATTTATCCTTTTCCTCTTTTTCCTTCTTAACCTTAGCTATTATCTTCTCCGCATCCATGGCAGGAACCTCTTCATAATGATCCATTTGCATCCTGAATTTGCCGCGCCCTTGAGTAATTGATTTCAGATCAATAGTATATCGGCTCATTTCTGATAAAGGCACCTGGGCTTTTACCAATTGTTTTTTACCTGCCGGTTCCATACCCATGACCCGTCCACGTTTAGTGTTTAAGTCGCCAATAATATCCCCCATATATGCTTCCGGTATTTCCACTTCTACATTAACTATAGGTTCCAGGAGAACTGGCTTTGCACTTTCCATACCTTTTTTAAAGGCTATTTTGGCAGCCATTTTAAAAGCCATTTCTGATGAATCTACGGTATGATATGAACCATCATAAAGGGTAGCTTTTATGCTGGAAACTGGATATCCTGCCAATACGCCCTCGTCTAAAGCTTCAACAAGCCCTTTTTCAACTGCCGGGAAATAATTGCGTGGAACCGCGCCTCCAAAAACGTGTTCTTCAAATGTAAATTTTTCTTCCGTATTGGGCTCAAATTTAATCCATACATGCCCATACTGACCATGTCCGCCGCTTTGCTTTTTATGTTTGCCTTCCACTTCTACAGTTGCTCGAATGGTTTCTCGATAAGGAATCTTCATTTCCTTAACAATAACATCTACTCCAAACTTACGGGCTAGCTTTTCGGTAATTATATCCATGTGGGTATCACCCATGGTTCGCATAATAGTCTGGTGGGTTTCACTGTTTTTCTCAATTGTAATCGTAGGGTCTTCTTCCATTAATCTTTGCATTGCGCCGCTGAGTTTATCCTCATCACCCTTGCTCTTAGGTTCAATGGCCATGCTTAAGGTAGGCTGCGGGAACTCGATAGGCTCAGTAATTACAGGGTTGGCCTTCTGGGTTAGGGTATCGGAAGTGCCGGTAACTGAAAGTTTGGCTACGGCCGCTATATCTCCGGCATTTAGTTCCGGCACAGCAACCTGCTCCTTGCCGGTCATAATCAACAATTGGGTTATCTTTTCCTCTTTTTCTTTACTGGCATTATAAATAACGCTATCTGCCTTCATTTTACCGGTAAATACCCTGAACATGTTTAAGCGTCCTATGTAAGCATCAGCTATAGTCTTAAATACTTGCGCACTAAATGGTTCTTTTTCAATATCTTTGCCTTTTACTATGGGGTTGTAGTGGGGGGTGGGCGAACAATCAACAATGAAGTCCATTAAGGGCTGAATGCCCATATTCTTAAGCGTAGAACCACAGAGGACAAATACGGCGGAGCCATTTGCGGCAGCCTCTTTTATTCCTGATTTGAGTTCCTCATCACTTAATTCCTCTCCATCAAGATATTTGCTCAGCAAATCATCATTGGATTCTGCCGCAGCTTCGATCAATTCCATCTTGTACATCTCAACATCATCCATCATATCGGCTGGAATCTCTTCAACCGTTATCTGGCCAGTTCCTGGTTCAAAAATGTAGGCTTTCATTTTGACAAGATCGACTACCCCTTTGAAGCTGTCTTCAGAGCCAATCGGCAGTTGCAGCGGTACTACATTGTCAGCAAATGATTCTTTGATTTGGGTCAAGACTTTATAGAAATCGGCATTTTCACGTTCCATCTTATTAATAAAAACTATTTTGGGCATATCAGGATTATCTTCCCAAATAACCTGGGTTTGCACTTCGACCCCGGCAGCAGCTGAGAATACTAATACCATGCTGTCTACTACCCGCAGCGCACCGCAAACCTCATAATAGAAATCCGCATAGCCTGGCGTATCCAATACATTAATTTTGGCATCTTTATATTCACAGGGAATCAAGGCTGTACTAATGGTAATTTTCTTTTTAATCTCTTCAGGTAAAAAATCTGCTACCGTATTACCATCATCAACCTTGCCCAGCCTTTTAATCGCTCCGGTATTAAAAATCATGGCCTCTGCCAATGATGTTTTTCCTGTTCCTCCATGCCCGGCAAGGGCAATATTGCGAATTCCACTGGTAGGGTAAACCTTCATCCGATAACCTCCTCAAATTATTGTACCTGCTTTAAAATGGTACTATATTTTTTCTTAAGTAGCAAAAATTTTCTTATTTATGCCAACCGAATTTCCAGAATAAAAACCCGGCAACTATAAAGAACAAAAACAACTGATAGTAGAAAATGCCTTTATAAACATCAATCAGGAAAGTATACGCAATGCCCAAAGATATTGGCAATAATATGGTTCTGCCTACGGAACCGGACGGATAATTGGGTAATTTCCTTCGTTTCATAATATATGACCAGTTAAAAATCAATAAGAAAACTGTTATATTAACGAGCAGGCTGATAATGGTCATGTTTCTTCGCGCCGCACTATAGCTTGCAAGTGGTTACGGTTTAGTTCATGATATTTTTCCATCAGGCTGTAATTGGTTAAATCCAAATGTATTGGCGTAATACTTATATAACCTTGTTCTACAGCATATACATCACTATCATCGTGTTGTTTTTCCTTCAGAACTCGTCCGCCTAGCCAATAGTAGGTGTTACCTCGAGGATCATGCCGTTCTTCAAAGAGATTATTATAATTTCTCGTACCCAATCGGGTAATTTTTATGCCTTTAATCTCATCGGGGGCCAGCATGGGAATATTAATATTCAACAGTGTGTTTTTATCTATGCCTGCTTTCATTACTGAGGTTAACACTCGTCGCGTGACCAGGGCAGCATAACTAAAATCAGCGTCATTACGGTAAGTATTAAGAGAAACAGAAATGGAAGGCGATCCCATAATGATGCCTTCGGCGGCAGCGGAAACGGTACCTGAATAAAGCACGTCAGTGCCCAGATTGGAGCCATGATTAATACCCGAAACTACCAGATCAATTTTTTCTTCAATAAGGCGGCTTATAGCCAATTTCACACAATCAACCGGAGTTCCTCCCACAATCCATCCCCGTTTTATACCTGGTATATTAGCCGGTACAACTTTTATCGGATCAAAAACGGTTATTGAATGGCCGGTTCCGCTCCTTTCGTGATCCGGAGCAATCAAATATATCTCCGCAATAGTATTCAATTCATTAACTAAGGCTTGAATACCTCTAGCACTTATACCATCATCATTGGTTAAGAGAATCCTCATTTAAAGGATACCCCCCGGTCTAATAATTTTATATTGTCAATCGGCCAGTAAGTAGCAAAAGCTTTTCCCATAAGGCGATCCCGGGTCAGCCATGTATTCCATTCATGACTGTCATAACTGTAATTGCGATTGTCACCTAAAACCAAAAGGCTGTCTCCCGGTACTACTACAGGGCCATATTCATATTTTATCGGCTCCGCCAGATAAGGTTCAACCAGAGCCCTGCCATCTATGTATACTTTGCCGTTCTTTATGTCTACAGTTTCGCCCGGCAATCCAATAACTCGTTTAAGGAAAGGAGTGGTAGAATTTATCGCTTCAGGAGGCTGAAACATAACTACATCCCCCCGTACGGGTTCTTTAAAACGGTAAATAAACCGGTTCATCAAGACTCGATCCTGAAGTTGGACCGTTGGCAACATTGAACCGGAAGGAATAATTCTTCCCTCAATCACGAACGCTCTTAATACCATGGCCAATATAAATGCAATTACAAATACACTTAAAGTCTCTTTTATAAAATCCTTCAACTCTTTACTCATGCGGCACCCCATAATTCTGTTTATTGGAATTCGTATATATTAATACTCATTTGATTATTTTGTTTATCTTTGGTGATACCAAACATAATATTTTTATATTTGAGATTTTTATTCAGGAAATCAACTATCCGAACCAGATCATCATTGGCTGGAAAACTTTTGGAAGTTATAAGCTCCAGTTTCCCCTCTTTTACTTCCGTCAAGGACGTTCCCCCTTCCCGATCCTGTGGCAGCCCTCTACATTTTAATTTAAGTATCAGATATTTTCAAGATAAGCAGGTTAAATGAGACCCATCAGCTTATGAATCTGAGGTATTATCCTTACATCTGCTATTTTCCGTTGGCATAATTGCTGAAAATCCAAAAGTTGCTCCATGCTGGGAGCGGCAGCATTTCCCCTGGGGGTAACCGGCTGCAGAATCAGGGTAATATCAGGTTTAATATCTGTTATTGTTTCTAGGGCAGATTCAAGCTCAGCTCGCTTTATCTGACTGTCAATTACCATTTTTATATAGATTGGCTTCGCAGCCGCCACAGACAAGAATTGAGCGTGTAGCCGAGCATAGTCTGCTCCGGCCGTTGAAGGGAGTTTATAGTCCATACTTATCATATCCAGGCAAGACAAGCATTGCTCCAATTGTTGAAACAATGTGCCATTGGTTTCCAGCAGCAACAAATAACCTTGCGGTTTCAAGTAATCACCCAGTTCCTTAATAAAGTCAGGCCAAAGAAGGGGTTCCCCTCCAGTCAGGCTAATCCATTGCGAGCTGTATTTCTTAATCAGTGAACCAATCTGTTGTACTGAGAGGGGATTTTGAATCTGACTCCACAAATCACCCTTGCCAGTCTCTTCAGCTACCTGGCACCAGGGTAAAGGCTCATAACTGGCTGGAGTATCACAATACTCACAGCGCAGGTTGCAGCCCGTAAAACGCAGAAATACCTGACGGCTGCCCGCCAGCAATCCTTCACCCTGGATACTTTCCATGATCTCGCTCAGATTAGCCTTCAAGTGGAATCCCTCTCACCTTGCAGCGAGCTTCATTAATGCGCTCTAATTCCCGGTTGTAATTAAGCATAACATTAGTGGCAAAAGCAGAAATATCCGATATTCCCAGTTCCCTGAGACCAGCTGTTTTCAACGGCGTGCCCTCTGTTTCAATATTCAAGCCAATATGTATCAGAGTTGATACTACAGAACTGGTAGCCACAGAAACCGAGAGTTTGCCCCGATCCACATAAAGATCATCCCCAACTCTCTTAACCGCTATTTCATACTGTTCCAGCTGCTCTTTAATCGTGACCATAAGCAGCCGTTGTCTATATATAGCCAGCTCTAAATCCGTATTGAAATGCTCAGCAATAAAATTCAGCATCAGAGGCGAATAGATATGCTCTTTTTCCTTAACATCGGTTAAATCAACCATTTTATCAAGATTTACCTGCACCTCACCGATAAAGGCAACCACCGCATCACCCAGGAGCCCAAAATTCCGATATATCCAGTGTGGCTGCAGCTGGCTTCCGTCGTACTTGATCTGCTCTTTCAGCATAATAGTCTTAATCATAAAAAATCCCCACTTTCTGATATGCTTTTTTATTTCTAAGGCAGGAGGGACATTCTCCGCAGGGTTTTTCCCCGGAGCGGTAGCAACTCCAGATTAACTTGAAATCTACTCCTAAATCCCTGGCTGCCTCTACTATCTCTATCTTGTCCATGTGCTGCACAAAAGACCGTAGTTTTACCTTATTAAGCGTTGAATAATTCATACATTCATTTATAGCATGTATAAACTCTCTGGTGTTATCTGGAAAATCAAGGCCTTCTTCCCGGTTAAAACCGCATATTACCCAGTCTGCCTTAAAATTTTCTGCATAGCAGGCGGCCAGGTTAATAATAAGCCCATTCCGGTTAGGAACCCAGGGTGAACTGTCATCAATGCCGCTATACTCTATGATGCCAGATTTCATTTCTTCCATAAAGGGAAGTTCTATTACTTTATGTTTAATGCCGTAAAAGGAGCATATTGACGAGGAATACTTTATTTCATTGATGCGGGCTTTTTGACCATAATCAATAGTCAGAGCCAAGGTTATTTCCGCCTCCTGCCTGGCCAGCAGCATTGATACTACGGAATCTAATCCTCCTGACAGCAAGGCTATGGCTTGCATATCTATTCCTCCCAATAAGATGCGCAGCTGCCGGCAGATTCCCACACTTTAACCTTACTCAGCTTGCATCCGGTGCATACGCCCTTAATTTCACCATATATCTCCCGGGCGATATTTTCTGCAGTAGGATTTATAACATCAAAAGGGCTTATCTCATTCAGATAGCCGTGGTCATAGCGATTTAAAATGGCTAGCAAGGCAGATTTTAAATCTCTGAAATCCATAACCATACTGCTCTCATTGAGTTGCGGGCTGGCTACGCTCACCTCAACTCTCCAGGTATGTCCATGCAGGTTGCTGCATTGGCCATAATAATTATTCAGTTTATGAGCTGCCGCAAAATCCAGGGCAACTGAAATCTCATACATAAAAATCCCCCTGTATGGCATGACATAAATACATACCTATTTTAAAATTAAATATATCATAATTCCTAAATATACACAGGCACTATAATACTATCACTATTCAAGGACTATCAAAAATTATTTATAAATATTATAATTCAATAAAGATTTTTTCCATGACTTTGGAAATTGTTAAATGTAATTAGACTCTTTAAAAAATATGTTCATGAGGTGAAATTATGGTTGAAGTAAGTGCCTTTTTTGATAAAAAATTCTTATGTCCATTGTGCCAAATGACTTTTACATCATTGGCAGTAAGAAGCTCCAAGGTTTATATAGGAGAACGCGAATCCGATTTTCATGTTATTTATAACGGTGTTAATCCTACTCATTATTCCATCATAGTATGCCCGGCTTGTACTTATGCTGCCTCCAATAACCTTTTTGCCAATCCCCTGCCAATGAATATGATTAAGGGGTTATCTGCTGCCCTGCTGCAAATGCCTCTGGAAAAGCCAGTGGATTTCAGCAAGGAGCGAGCTCTGCATACCGTTCTGCTCAGTTTTAAGCTGGCAATTCGTACCGCTCAGCTAAAAAAAGTCCCCCCGGGAGAACTGGCCGGTCTATTACTGGCGGCTGGCTGGATAAACCGCGAAATAGGCGATAGTGAATCGGAGAAAAATTATTTGGCCGAGGCTTTGAAATTTTATCTGGAAGCATATCAAAAATCCAGTAAAAATGTTGGTAATCTCAGCGAGGTTCAGGCTGCCTATATTATTGGCGAGCTCTATCTGCGACAGAATAATTTCACCGAAGCTATTAATTGGTTTAATAATACCATTTTCCACCCCAATATTAAAAAGTATCCGGCTATAGAAAAAATGGCTCGGGATCAATGGGCTCTGGCCCGGGAAAAGTCTAAAAGCTGGCCTGACTCGTTTACAGCGGACAATGATAATAAACCCGCCAACAACGTTCAAACCGCAACCATTCCCCCATCACCAGCTGTTGAAAAAGCGGCTGCGAAACCGGTTCCTGCTCCCCAGCGCCGTAATTCAATGCAAATGTTAGTACACTTGTATCCAGACCAAATAGAATGGTTAAACAAGATAGTCAACTGCGGTTATGAATCAAGTAAAAAAATTGTCGGTAAAGAGCAAGTTTTAAGAACCATTATTGACACCCTTATGGAAGAATTGGATGGCAAGTTGCCAACTGACTTTTCCAGTGAAAAAGAGTTGCAGTTAAGATTGAAATCGCTATTAGATTCAAAAGATTAATATTCTATACCATAGCGAGCTGTAATCCCTTTCTCCAGCGGATGTTTTACAGCATGCATCTCGGTTACCAGGTCGGCAGCCGCAGTAATAATAGGCGGCGCATTCCGGCCAGTTAAAATTAATTCAATATTCATATCATGGCACTGTTGCATAACTTCTAATATATCATTGACTGAAAATATATCATATTCCATAACCGCCATTATTTCGTCCAATACGATAACATCACCAGCTCTTTTGGTAATCAACTCCATTAACAATCCATAGGCTGCCAGACAATCCTGGCGAGTATCAGCTTTTTCTTCCGCTGTTAATTCCCAATAAAACCGGCGTGGCTTTTTATTAACCTGAATGAGCGTAAATTGAGGCTCAAAATGAGCCAGGAATTTGTGTTCAGATACCCCCGCGTTTTTCAAAAAGCTCACCCAAATCACTTTATATCCTGCCCCCAGGCAGCGAATACTCAGTCCGGCGGCTGCAGTGGTTTTGCCTTTGCCATCTCCCGTATAGATGTGAACTATTCCCAGCTCGTTTTCTTTCATAATTGTTCCCCCCTAACCTATTTTATTGGGAAAAAAGCACCGGCCCTAAAACCGGTGCTTTGAAGTCTATTACAATGTGCATTTAATATTATTTTGCCAATTCCTCGGCCAGTGCCCGGCTTTTTTCAGACAGGTTCATGGCAATGGCTGCCGCATCTTTATTTTTCCCTAATATCAAAGTAGATGCTAAATCAGCAAATATTCGCCTTAATTCCATAAATAGTTTTGTAACCATATACTCATCCCCCCCCCAAAAAATGAAAAACGTTTTATAATCAAGTATATAGTGAATATGGGTAATAAATCACATATAAATCTTACTAATATTATAATTTGATTTGCCGGAAACGGTCAATCAAATAAAATACCAGAGCTGTTATTTTATACCTCATTAATTATTTAAACCTAGGAAAGTTTATTAATTATCTTATCAACTATGGATTTCATATCCTCAGAGATATATTCTTCGATTTTGCCCTTATCAACCAGAGCATTTAGGGATGTATCCCAGGGCAAACCACCTAGAAAGTCAATTTCAGAATCGCTGGCCACCTGTACTCCCTGACTGTGTCCAAATATCTCCAGTTTTTCATCACAATGGGGACATACCGCATAACTCATATTCTCTACCAGGCCTAATATTGGTATCTCCATCTTCTGGGCCATTTTTATCGTTTTCTTTACTACCATAAAAGCCAATTCCTGCGGTGAAGAGACAATAACTATGCCGTTAACCGGCAAAGTCTGCATAACTGTCAGGGGAACATCTCCGGTTCCGGGTGGCAGATCAACGACCAGATAATCAAGTTCACCCCAGTCAACCTCTTCCCAAAATTGCTTGACTGCGCCAGCCAGCATTGGTCCCCTCCAAATTACAGGGTCATCCTCATTGGGTAAAAAGAAATTAATCGACATTATTTTTATATCCAATGCGGTTGCGGGAGGGATAAGCCCATATTCAGTAGCTTTAATTCCTATACTGCTGGTAATACCAAAGGCTTTGGGCTGACTCGGTCCAGTTATATCCGCATCGAGAATCCCCACCCGTTTGCCAATTCGGGCCAAACTGGCAGCAATCAGTCCGGTGACTGAAGATTTTCCGACCCCGCCTTTTCCACTCATTACTACTATTACATTGTGAATATTGTTACGGGAGCCAACGAGAGTATCCTCAATCTCTATTCCGCATGAATCAGGATTTGCGCTGCAGCTTCCATTAGAACTGCAGGTATTGCATTTATCTGACATATTTATCTCCTTTCAATCTTCCTATACTGAATTTGTTGATTAATAATAATTTTAGGTACTTACCTAGATATTCTAAAGTTGCATGAAAAATAATGCAAATACTATTCCAATGTTTCCCTATAATTATAGTAATTATTTAAAATCGCGGTTAGCTTTTCTGAAAATAAAAAATTATCGGCTTTAGTTCGCTTATGGGGTCCATGTATACGGCCGCCGGCTTTTCTAATTTGACTGTTTAGGTATCTTTGCATAAGCAAACCGTCTATATTAGCTTCGCTGTATTGTTTACCAGAAGGATGCAGAGCTAAACCGCCCTTGGACAGTACTATTGATGCTAACCCGTAATCCTGGGTTATGACAAGGTCTCCCCTTTTAACCAGATTAATAATAGCAACATCCGCTGATTGTGAATAACCATCAACAACCATTACTTTTCCATAATCACTCTTTATTAAATGGTTGACGTTAGATACAAATATTAAGTCCAGCTGGTATTTCCTGGCCGCTTTTTTAATTATTTCGTTTACCGGACTTGCGTCAGCATCAACAAGAATTTTCATAAGTATTTTTCTCCCATCAAAATTAAATAATAGCAATTTATGTCTTATTAGTATAATAAATAACCCTAATTGGCTTATAATTATTTAAGTTAAAATTACTTTCATGATATTATTATATAGTTATTAATGTAAGTTACAGTAAATTTTATTCGTATAATATATGGATGGGAACGGAGGAAGATCACTTTGCTTACCGACGAGATCCTGACCGCTCAAACTCTGCGAGGTGAAATGTCGGCTTTTGAAGAACTGGTAAACCGTTATAAAAAATCTGTTTTTGCAATAATTTATCGCATGACTGGCCAATACCAGGAAGCAGAAGATATAACCCAGGATGTGTTTATAACCGTTTACCAAAAACTTTACCAGTTTGACAGCAGCAAACGTTTTGCCCCTTGGATTCATAGAATAGCCATAAATACCTGTATAAGCTCCATGCGGAAGAATAATAAAGCAGTACTGTTGAATTTCGATGAAACATTTACGATTGCCAACGAAGCAGATACATATAATTATTATGGTAATCCCGAAAGAGCTTTGGAGAGAAAAGAGGTAATAACAGAGATAAAAATGGCTCTAAAAGAGCTTCCGGATAATTATCAATCGGTCCTTATACTTCGTTATCAATTAGACCTAAACAACCATGAAATAGCTGAAACACTGGGAATAAGCAAAGAGAATGTAGAAGTAAAAGTGCACCGAGCCCGTAAAGCCTTACGAAAAATAATAACCAAAAGATGGGAAGAAAGGGGGAGAATCAATGAATTGCCAGGATATTAAAGATAATATATATGCTTATTGTGATGGAGCTTTACCCTCAGATTTACAACTTAAGCTTGCTGAGCATCTAAATGAGTGTGAATCCTGTCGCAGTAATTATGACTTAACTATGATTGAAAATGAAGTCTTAATCGATACTCAAGATATTCCCCCACTGTCTGAAGCATTTACGGCGCGGGTTATCAATACTCTGGCTGCGGTTGATATCATTACTGCAAACCCTCAACCCATAGTAATGGTCAAGAATACCACCCCCGGTTTCAATAAGAGATTTTGGATACGTGGTTTGGCTGTTGTAGCGGCTGTTATTACTCTATTCCTTTATATACCTGATTCTAAAGACACCGGCAATAATATTCAGGTTGCTGACAATGCCCTGCTGCAACCACAGAAACAGCATGAAATTAAGCCTGAGCCGGTTGTTGAAAATGAACCACTGCTGCAGGATAAAAAAGAATTGCCGATCAAACTGAGTCAGGCTACCCCGCCACGCAGTACTGGTTTGGAAAATCAAAACGTTACCACCTACAGCAACATGAATATATCAGGAGCAAAAACTCCATTCCAAGAGAATACTAAAATCGTATCAGATTCAGCTAGGAACTCAGAATCAACGCCCTTTTCAGCCGCTGATTCAGGAGCAATGCAAAAAGAATCAGATCCAGCCCCCGCAATTTTATCTGAACCTGCTATTCCCGGGGGCATGAAGCGCTCAGTATCTCTTAATATAGGCAGAGCTATTCGTGCTGAAAACCAGGCTGACAACAATCCCTACATGTCTTTAATTCCCCAGAACATACCTTCTCACTTTATACTGGATAGGGTTGATAGTGCCCCCAATAGCGACACTGTTTTTAATTATAAAAGTCAGGATGGAAGGGAAAGCTTCCAATTGCAGGTCGCTTCCTGCCCTGAGAAAGTTATAGCCACCAAGTCGGTTAGCAATAGCACTTCCCTGGACAATTGCTCAGCAATAAACAGAGATCTGCAAATAGGAGAACAGAATTTCATCTTAACTATTTCCGGTAATTTATCAACTGAGAAGCTGTCTCAGCTTATTAATGCTATTGAGATAGAAAAAGAAGAATCAATCCAGGAAGAGGAACCGAAAGGCCCTGAAATCACAGCGGATCCTGACCAAGAAACAATGATTAAAAGCGAAAAAACCAAAGACCCAGAAGAAATAACCAAAGATGCTGAAGAAGAGACAGAGACAGTGGAAGAAGAACTATAAAAATGGGGACATACCTTTAAGGTAATGCCCCCGTTTAATAAAACCGGAATGGTCGATAGAATAATCTTTACTAGCTAAGGTTTGCAGCGTAATGGAAAGCGGCAAACCTTTATTTGTTTAAGAAGCAGAAGCCAGGTTGCTTTCCTCATAATGGGAGAATTCCATAGAAAAACCTGCCCGGCCCTGGGTACTTGATCTTAAGACAGTGGAATATCCAAACATTTCTGCCAAAGGTACGAATCCTCTTATTATTTGAGTGTTGTTCTGCATTTCCATCGAATCCAGCCTTCCTCTACGGTTGCTGATATTATTAATAATGTTGCCGGTAAATTCCTCGGGTGAGGTAACTTCCAGGCGCATTATAGGTTCAAGCAGTTTAGGACCGGCCTTCTTCAAACATTCACGGGCCGCAAACATCCCCGCAGTCCTGAATGCCATTTCAGAAGAGTCAACTTCATGGAAAGAACCATCCATTAATGTAACCTTCACATTTACCACTGGATATCCTTTCAATACACCTTCCTCCAGAGCTTGCTTAACGCCGGATTCAACCGCCGGTATATATTCCCTGGGGATAACCCCGCCGACTATTTTATTAACAAATTCGAAGCCTTCCGCTGGTTCCATTCGCAATACTACATGGGCGAACTGTCCTTTACCGCCAGTCTGTTTAACATACCGAGTTACGTGCTCCGCCGATTTAGTAATAGTCTCTTTGAAGGCAACCTCGGGCTGGCCAATATTTATATCCACATGGAATTCCTTTTCCAAACGCTCAGCAATAATCTCCAGGTGTAGTTCACCCATACCCGATAGCAGGGTTTGGCCGGTTTCCTTGTTATAGATAATTTTAAAGGTTGGATCTTCAGCCGATATTTTAGCCAGGGCTTCGGCAATCTTATTCTGATCGGATTGGGTCCTTGGCTCAATGGCAATCTGAATTACTGGTTCAGGAAAATCAATAGATTCTAATAATAGGGCATGGTTTTCATCACTGAGGGTGTCACCTGTGCCTACATCTTTCAGGCCTATAAAAGCCGCTATATCACCTGCTATTACTTCACTAACCTCTTCGCGGTGATTGGCATGCATTTTTACTATGCGCCCTACCCTCTCTTTTTTCTGCTTGGTACTATTATAAATATAGGAACCGGCTTTAATTACCCCGGAATATACCCTGGCAAAAGCTAATTTGCCTACATGCCTGTCGCTGACAATCTTAAAAATAAGCGCTGAAAAGAAATTATCATCTAGGGGATTGACCTCTATGGTCTCTCCGCTGTCAATGACTGTAGCCCGGGCGGGTTCAACTTCAACCGGTGAAGGCAAAAACTGCACCACAGAATCCAATAATGTTTGTATACCGATATTTCGATATGAGCTCCCACAGATTACGGGTACTATTGTAGAATTAACAACATTATTTCTAATCGTATCGATAATTATATCTGTAGGGATTGGCTCATTATTATAATATAGTTCCAAAAGGCTTTCACTGGTTTCAGCCAGCCTTTCAATCATCTCATCATGCCACTTTTTAGCAATTTCCATATAACTGTCGGGGATAGCTATTTCCTTGACTTCATTGCCCAGAACGCCCGCATAAGTCTGATAATTCATCTTAATTAAATCAATGATACCTGTAAAAGTATCATCTTCAAAAACAGGCAGCGTCAAAATCAGCGGGTTTGAACCTAAGCGTTTGTTAATTTGTTCAACCACACGGAAGAAATCAGCTCCTACCGCATCCATTTTGTTGATATAGGCCATTCGCGGTACTTTGTATTTATCAGCCTGTCTCCAGACCGTTTCAGATTGAGGCTCAACTCCGCCCTTGGCGCAGAATATAACCACTGCTCCATCCAAAATCCGCAAGCTTCGTTCTACCTCAGCAGTAAAGTCAACATGACCGGGGGTATCAATAATGTTAATACTGGTGCCCTTCCAAACGCATTTTGTAGCTGCGGAGGATACAGTTATCCCGCGTTCTTTTTCCACATCCAGATAGTCCATTACACTTTCCCCGTTATGGGTTTCGCCTATTTTGTGGGTTAAACCGGTAAGATATAGAATTCGTTCAGTAGTTGTAGTCTTGCCGGCATCAATGTGGGCAATTATTCCGATATTTCTTAAATCTTTTAACATTTCTAATGTTTCACTCCTTCTTATAGGAAAACAAAAATTAACGGCATTACTGAATCGTAGTGCCGTAAGCGCACGTTTTTATAGCATAACCTAATAAATATTAGGAAAGCGCCCAAAGTAAAATAATATTAGCTTTCAGACAATTTGTCAAATTTATTATTAATATAGATCGCGTCAAGTTACTTTGGGTTTTTAATAATAAAAAATCCCCTCTAATAACTAAGCTGTTCTAATTGATCTTAAGAACTGTAAGGTGGCTGTTTTCTTGCCTTTATTAAGGATAGCTATGTTC
>JAQVWS010000039.1 GCA_028709585.1 Syntrophomonas sp.
TTGCAATTAGAGTGATTCTCTCCTTTATCCCATTTGTACTGCCGTACATTGTAGTTGCCATTTGCAAAACATCGCCCTTATGATCACTTTGCTTTATTAAGTCTACTAAGGTCCTGCCATAGGCCAGTCTATCTTCCTTTCCGATCTCTTTAAGTACACCGTAATCACAGGCCAGCTCACAATCTCTTTTGGACATTATTGCAGCTACCCATACCAAGGGGTTGAACCAGTAAAATGCCAACAGCCCACCCCTGACAATAGCCCAGATCAAATCATGGTGCTTGTAATGACATAACTCGTGAGCAATGGCAAAACGAAGCTTTTCCTGATCGGCAGCTACCTCAGAAGAAACATAAATGGCCACTTCACCTTTGTAACCCATGAGACATGGGGAATCAAGACCTTCTACCACATATACTGACAGCAATTTTGTTGTTTTAGTATCGGCCTCTCGATGAATAAGTCCTTTCTCGTCAACGAAAAGCTTCCCTTCATCATCTGCTCCTACGGACATTAGAAACACTCTATTTTCAAAGATCTTCTTACCAAATTTGCGGTTCACATGAATGAGCCATAACACTAAAGCAAAAGCCCCTACTGCCCAGACAATCATCATCAAAAGCTGCCAGTCTATGGCCGCTGCAGCGGAAATTCCTTCACCACTGGTCATGACACCAGTTTGCATATTATTCATAATCAGTACGGCATTATCAATTGCTTCCGCCTCTGCATGGCCTGCAAGGACCTGCTCGACATCCGAAGCTCCTCGAATTGTTGCTTCAGCACTTCTTACTGCATTCATTACACTAAAAGTGCTTTCTACCGGGCGAAGGCCAAACAAACTAAAGGCCGCCAGCCTGAGTGCCACAAGACTCCAGAGTCCATACTGCACCATGGGATTAATTTTTCCCCTAAACACAAACCTTATGGCGAGGATAATCAAAATCAGCACAGATGAAGATATAATTGTATCAATCATTTCTCTTCCTCCTCAGCCCTTTTTAATATGGTATATAACTCTTCGATTTCTTCCTTTGATAAACTGTTTTTCTCAACCATTGTGTTAACCATCAGGCCCAAGCTTCCGGAATAGACTTTGTCGAGAAAGCTTTCAGTTTCTTCCAATGCCGTTTTGGCACGCTCCACTGCAGGATAATATTGCTTTGCTTTAACCCCTTGCTCATATCTTACCGCCCCCTTGGATTCCATACGGCCGAGCATAGTAATAATAGTGTGCTTGCTCCAGCCTGTGGACTCTTTCAGAGTTGCTGTAAGTTGGGTAATGGTCTGGGGAGCGGTTTCCCATAGAACATTCATGATGTTCCACTCGCTGTCAGATAAATTAATTCGTTTCATATTTAATCTCCTTTTAATAAAGGTTGACATCCGTTTACCTAATAATACTATTAAGGTATACATGCGTCAACCTATATCTATCGCAGGGTCGTCAAATGGCACAAGACGGCGAAGCGGCCGGGCAATTGATGAATACATAGAGTTTTATAATTTTAGAAGACTACAGAAAAAACTAAACAGCCAAAGTCCGATGGAATATCGATCCTTGGCCGCTTAGATATTTTTACTTTTTATTACTGTCTACTTGACAGGGTGCAGTTCACATTACACCGGGAGGGCTTTTTTGGTTACATACTGCGAAACAATTCATTGATTTTCCTGATATGTCCTCTTTCTTCGTTGATCAGCTTCTCCAGAATTTCAGCGCCTTCCTTATTGGAAGCATTCTTGAACTCCTGGAATATGATAATGGAATCTTTTTCAAAGCTAATGGCAAAGTGGAGGATATCCCTATCATTCTTTATCTCTTTGACCAAATCTTCCACTTCGGACAGTTTGAATATGTGGCTGTCCACCAGAGACTTTACGTAAGCTTCATACTCGCCCGCAAAACTCTCGTTGGGTCTAAACTGATACTTCAGCTGTGATCCCAGTTCGCGAAAAGCATGATAATGTTTCTCTTCCTCCTGGGCAAGATAGATCAACATTTCTTTTAACTTATCACCTTTTGCCAGCGGCAATGCTTTTTCGTAAAATAATTTGCCGGACTCTTCCATCTGGAGCGCTATTTCAATAATTTCTTCAGCGGAAAATTTCAACATACTCCAACCCATGCGATCACTCCTCGTATAATAAGTTTTGCAAACAGATTTAAATGCGTTTGCGACATTATTTAGTGTAATAAGAGTTTAGTTATGGGAACTCCTAATGCTACAATATTTTCAGCTAAGGTAACGTCTTTCACTCCTTGCAAAGCTTTTGCTATTGCTTAATAAGCGTGACGCCTGACCGTTCTGTCATTATCTGCTTACACAGATGCTGCATCCCTGTCGGATGTTTCCAGCAAAGCCGCTCCGCCAGGTGAATGCTAATAATGCGAGGTTGCAGTCAGCAGCTCGGATCAGGGTTCCCCTTGCTAAATTCCTCATTTTCACCCGAAAGGAGGTGTTTGAAATGAAGAACTTAGATGTTCTTTCTACTTTGTTTGTTGGTATTGATGTCAGTTCTGCTTCTAATTCCCCATCGCCATAATAATAAGTATAGTCAAAACGTAATCGATAGGTATATTTTCTGTCATTAATATCGATTTCCGTCATACCTCCTTCATCCTCAACATCCGCCGCCACCATGCCAATCCACAACCATTTTTTATAAGTAGGTTTATAAGCCACCCATTTTCGCAGTTTTATTCAAGTAATGATTGACAATGTCAACCCAAAGACCGGATAATATAGTTGAAGACGTCAACCAATAAACACGGGGAGTATATAAAATGAAAAATAGCTTTTCTGATATTTATTGCTTGTTGCAGGAGATTGCCTGGCACTTCGGTGATCATGGTATCAATGGAGAATGCTGCGAGGATCTTTCCATGGCAGAGTTTATGGCACTAAAAGCAGCCGACGAGAATTGTGAGCTTTCCATTCAAGATATAGGTAATGCCATAAATTTCACTAAAAGCGGGGCCACCAGAATTATTGATCGTCTGGAAACCAAGGGATATGTTAAGCGGGAACGATCTTTAACAGATGGGAGAGTTTGCTGTGCACCGGTTACCGCTAAGGGATCCCATGTTATTTCCCAAATAACTAACAGAAATACTAAATATGTCGAAGAGTTATTGCAGGATTTGGAACCACAAGTGATCGATAATATAAAAACCGCCATGGAGATTTTAATAAAATCTGTGCAGAGAAAAGATATTATAAATTCTAAAGGCCTATGATGACGGGGGAGGAGTATTCCTGTGAATACATTGATGAACACAATTAAATATTTTTTTGTTATTACGGCAGAGCTTACGGTACTGTTTCTTGGAATAAGTACCATCGTAGCATTAATACTCATGTATTTGCCCCAAGAAAAAATTAAGATTTGGATGTCCAATAAAGGGATACTGGGTAATTTCATTGGGGCCCTGTTTGGATCCTTAACACCTTTTTGCGCCTGCTCAACGATCCCCATGACGCTTGGTTTTCTTGAAATAGGGGTTCCTTTTGGCGCGACTATGTCATTTGTCATTGCATCCCCTTTGCTTAATCCAATCATCTTAGCAATTTTATTAGCTTTGATGGGCTTAAAGGTAGCAATAACCTACTTTATCCTCGTTTTTGGTGCGGCCATTACTTTTGGAGTTATCCTGGAAAGAACCGGCATGTCAAAACTTGTTAAGAATGTACGTATTAAAGGAGGTGGTTATACTGATGATGATGAAATCCCTCATGCATTCAAAAGTAAACTAAAACTATCCTTTATAAAAGCCTGGGGGGATTTTTACGGCATTTTAGGTTATTTGCTCATTGGTGTGGGCCTAGGAGCAATAATTTATGGATATCTTCCAGAAGACTTAGTATTAAGGTATGCTGGACCTGATAACTTCTTTGCCATTCCAGTTGCAGCCATTATTGGCATTCCGCTTTATATTCGTGCGGAAACAGCGATACCAATCGGTTTATCATTAATGCAAAAAGGCATGAGTGTTGGGGCTGTAATGGCTTTGATAATTGGCGGTGCAGGGATGGCTATCCCTGAAATGAGCATGCTCGCAGGTATTTTTAAAAAGAAATTAGTTGCCGCAATTGTTTTAGTTATTTTTCTTACAGCAGTAATCAGCGGATATGTTTTTAATATGATTTAAGCATAAACAAAATGGATATTTAGAGCTTAACATTGTATCAATTAATAAATGGAAGGGGGAGTATCGATGGAAAAAGAGAACAATAATGAAAAGAAGGGGTTATTTGGACGCTTGATTAAAGTAGCTAAGCCAAAGAAAAATTCCTGTTGTTGTTTCGAGATCGAAGAGATACCGGAGAACGAAGACAAAAAAGAGAAGGAATCTGACAAAGATGGTGGTAAACCCTGCTGCAGCTAATGTCATACATCACCCTGGATATCTCTTCTTAAGAAACTATCTTTTTGAACCTGAATATTAATAATGCTGCTATCGCACGATGGCAGCAAACCTTTTTTAGTATTTCGACAAGACCCAATTGTCACATATTTCGGTGTACATCTTGACAATTTAATGTATGCATAATAATAAGGAAACCGTAAAAACCTGTAACTAATACTTTTGAGGGGGTTAGATAGTGTCAGAATCAGTAACCCGGAGATTATCGGTGGTGGATCGGTATCTTACCGTTTGGATTTTCCTGGCCATGGCAGTAGGAGTTGGAATGGGGTACTTTTCTACGGGTTTTTCTAATTGGCTAAGTGGTATGTCAGTAGGCACAACATCCATTCCCATTGCCATTGGACTGATAGTTATGATGTATCCACCCCTGGCCAGGGTCAGATACGAGGAGATCGGTAAAGTATTTCAAAACCGTAGAGTTATGCTTTTGTCACTGCTGCAGAATTGGATTATAGGCCCAATCTTAATGTTCATCCTAGCCGTGATTTTTCTTCGCAATTACCCTGAATACATGGCTGGGCTTATTCTAATAGGCCTGGCTCGCTGTATTGCAATGGTTATCATCTGGAATAGCTTAGCAGATGGCGATAATGAGTATGCTGCAGCTCTGGTTGCTTTAAACTCGATATTCCAGGTTATCTTCTTTTCCATATATGCATATCTGTTTATTTCAGTATTCCCAACCTGGCTAGGATTAGAGGGGACTGCGATTCATGTTTCGATGGGGGAAGTAGCCAAGAGTGTGGCCATCTACCTTGGCATACCTTTCGCGGCCGGATTTTTGACTCGCGTTATACTGCGCCCCATGAAAGGCGCCGAGTGGTATGATACCAAATTTGTGCCCACTATTGGGCCGATAGCTCTGCTCGCTCTTCTTTTTACTATTATCGTCATGTTCTCCCTAAAGGGTAAGTATATCGTGGCATTGCCGATGGATGTGGTTCGTATCGCCATTCCTTTGTGTATCTACTTCCTGGTCATGTTCATGGCTTCTTTCTTTATCTCCAAGAAGATGGGTGTCAACTATGAGCAAACAACTACGCTGTCATTTACTGCTGCGAGTAACAACTTTGAGCTGGCTATAGCGGTTGCAGTTGCAGTTTTTGGTATTCAGTCCGGTCAGGCCTTTGCTGCTGTCATTGGCCCGTTGATTGAGGTGCCGATTATGATAGGTCTAGTTAATGTCGCGCTTAGATTCCGACGTAAGTACTTTGCCTCTGGTGTAGCTGAGTCATAAGGGGGAGAGTTTAATGGTTGGCGATAAAAGGAGAAGGTATCCGAGTAATGCAATTTCTTACTATGGCCACGGTTGATGGCGTTGCAGACATGGGAAATATATGAGATTATTCCTTCAAGTTTTCTGCTTGCGAAAAATACAAAGACTGGATTTGTCGGTGCGTTTATCGCAGGTATCCTGGGCGGAGTATTTTCTTCGCCTTGTTCCACACCAGTGCTGATTGCATTGCTTGCTATTGTGGCAGGTAAAGGAAGTGTCCTTTGGGGCATACTTTTATTGCTGCTTTATTCAATTGGGCACGGGATTCTTGCAATTATAGCCGGTACATCAATGGGCTTTGTCCATAAAATGTCATCCAGTGAGAAATATGGCCAGGCAAGCACTGTACTTAAAAATATAATGGGAGTTTTAATTCTTTTCATTGGCTTTTATATGTTCTATCTGGGATTCTAGATTATTTAAATTAGGAAACAAAATTACGGCAGACCAGTACACTTTGCTAGAAAAGCAGATGAAATCATAAAGGACTTTAGCCAATTAGATGGAAGCTTTTTTATTCAGTCGCTGAAAAGCCCTGGTCTATTCGCAGATCAGGGCTTTGATTTTAGTTGTGCTGTTAAGGAGTCAACTTGGATCATGTTGAGGTCGCGGCATTTAGATCAAACGCGCCAACATGACGTTATCGACCTCAATAAAGCCATTAATGCTATCAGTTTTGGAAAACAGAATGCGAGCCCTGGCGGTACCCTCCGGCGCCGGCTCAGTTACTCCTGCATAGGGAACCCACTCCAGGAATCCGCTGAACACATCCGGTCCGCTGGTGGCGATCAAGCTCAGCCCTAATCCTATCTCCCGATCAAATCTATCCAGCCAAATTACTTTCATGAGCATAGACCCGAAGGTGGCATTCTCGCTAATTTGGCGGAAACCCAACCCGGTACTGAAGAGGAAACAATGGCCTTCAGCCTGGTAAAGATCCACATCCTGCCACAGGGCGCCCCCGATCTCTCCCAGGCCAGCATCGGCACGTCCTTCGTAAACATCAGGGCGTTCAATCAGATTGACCAGGCTTTGGCCCCAATCGTTCAAACCGTTTTCAAAACTGGGGTTGGTAATCAGGTTACTAGACGGTACCGGTGCAAAGATGACCTGATCCAGCCGCAAGTATAGACTGGGAGTGGGTACGGTGGCAATAAAGATAAGCCGTGCAGTGGCGGTGCCAGGTACAGTAGGATAAGTGATATTAAGATAACTCAGGTAATTGCCCTGATTATCCAGCGTCTCGTTGGGTATTGACAGGTTTAGACCTGAACCGATAACATTACCGCTGGCATTTAGCCACTCCACCTGTACGCTTAAGGTAACCGGTCCCACCCCCTGAACGGCAAAACTGAGCAGGAATGAGGTCCCGCGCGGCAGCTGGCGGATGGGAATATCTTGAGTAAGGGTTCCGTTGAAATGAGTTTGGGCGTGCCCGGCGCCTTCCAGGGATTCTTTATAGGAAGATAGGAAAGCAGTGTCATTGCCGGGAATGGCAGTCCACCCCAGCAGGTTGGCTTCAAAATCCCCGTTCCGGAGCAAATTAATGTAACCCATCGGTGCCAGCAAAACTCCGTCGATGAAGATATAATCAGCTTGAGTTTCGGTTTGCCCCTGGCCTTTAGTAAATACCAGCCTGGCTTTGGATGCCTTGGCTGGAGGGCGATCGGTCTGGTCAAAAAAGGTGATGCGGGCCACATTGTTAATCCGATCACCGGGTATAAACATCCTAAGCCCTACGCCAAGAGGGTTATTATCCTTATCCAACCAGGTGACCTCAGCAATCAGCGGGCCAGTGTTCTCAGTTTCTAAGTCAGGGAGATTGGAAACAGCGTTGAAACTAAAAAACAACGGATTTTTGCCCATCCCCTGAAGAGAAAATTCCTGGGTCAAGCTTGCAATTCCAGGACCCAGGCGAGCCTGAACGGCACCCTCAAATACGCTGGTATTAGTAAAATTTACGTTATTTGCATACCAATAGAGGTATTGGGCTTCAAAACTGGGATCTTGCACCAGGTTGCCACGACAGCGGGTACATGTTTTTGCCTGGCTATAATTAGGGACAGCAAAACAGCTCGGCAGAGTGGGCGCGTTGAAAGAACACGTAGGGGCGGTAGATTTCTTATGCTCATGGCATCTTTTCGCTTTCATAAGATGAATCATCCTTTCATGGTTTATAATGCCATATTATGAAGTTTTGTGGGTTTGGTGACAGAACTGCTCGTCGGAACTATTGCGACGAAGTACTTTGTTTCAGCTAGGTCAAAGGCATTAAATACAATCTGTTTAATATTGAAGACAAAGGGCGCAGGGTAATGTGCGCCCTTTGGATATAAGATTTTCCCATTACCGTTTAATGATCTTCTTCAGCATCTGCTCTGGTTTCTTGTACTGTACCCCAAGGATGTTGGGGCGGTGCATAAATAGAATATAGTTTAATGGGATCATGACCGGTGTTGATGAGGTTGTGCCAAGTCCCTGCGGGGATGAAGATTACATAGTCGTCTCTGACTTTACGCTGGAAATTTAAGCTGTTTCTGCTGTCCCCCATCATTATAATGCCTTCGCCCTGTTCCAGACGTATAAACTGATCCAGATTTGGGTGCATTTCTACACCAATCTCATCCTCAATACTCATCAGCGTAAGCTGAAGATACTTGCCCGTCCACAAAGCGGTGCGGTAGTTGTTATTCCTCAGGGTTTCCTTAGTAATATTGGTTACAAATGGGCATGGTCCGTGGTCATAAAAATGACGGGAACATTTATCAAATTTTGGGCACTTTGGACATATACATCTATCGTCATTATAACGTTTCATTTTATCGTTCCTTTCTTAGGAAATTCCGCATACAAAGTATGAGCTAGGCTGCTAAGTTGTTAAACTTAACAGTTGAATTCAGTCTGCGGTGTTCAGACGGGAATACATTTTTCGCAAAATTTAAGAAGCAATAGGTAATCAAGAAGCAGCACTCCAATAAATTAGCAAACAATCATCCTCCTTTTATGATATATGACGAATATTTTACCATTCGCCTCAATATATGTAATATTTGGCTAATATGTTCTGCTGAACAGGTGGCTAATAAATTAAGAAGATAAGCACCTGGGTAGACGACTTTCAATAGCATTTGTAGACGCCACATACCATTAAGATGGCAAGTTCGTTTTGTATGGCTGCATAAAATCTTAAGCAGGTAATTAGCATATACATGTCGAAATATCAAGATTATAGAGGTCAGTTAAATTAATAAATATGAGAGGGGCAAAAACTTGATAATTGGAGTAACAAAAGAGATTAAACCCCAAGAAAATAGGGTGGGAATGACTCCTGCCGGTATTGACACGCTGGTTAAAGCCGGGCATACCTGCTATATTGAGAAGTCAGCCGGCCTCGGCAGCTATTTCACGGATGAAGAATATACGGAAATCGGCGCTCACATTTTAGACACTGCCAAGGAAGTATATGAAGCTGCTGATATGATTATTAAAGTTAAAGAACCATTGGAATCCGAGTATCCGTTTCTTAAAGAAAACCAGGTAATTTTTACTTATTTGCATTTAGCTCCGGTCCCCAAACTGACCCAAGCGCTGCTGGATGCTAAGGTAATTGGTATTGCCTATGAAACTGTGCAGTTGCCCAGCGGAGCGCTACCTCTGCTGGCTCCAATGAGTGAAGTTGCAGGACGAATGGCTATTCAGATGGGCGCCCATCTGCTGGAAAAAACCAATGGCGGTCGAGGTGTTTTGCTTGGCGGCGTTTCCGGAGTAGAATCAGCCAAAGTCGTGGTTGTAGGCGGCGGAAATGTTGGAATTAACGCGGTAAAAGGTGCAGTAGGGCTAAGCGCCCAGGTTACAGTTCTGGATGTAAGCTGTGCCCGTATGGCCTATCTCGATGATATCTTTGGCGGCCGCGTCATTACCTTGATGTCCAACCGATATAACATAGAAAAGGCGTTGAAGGAAGCAGACCTGGTTATCGGAGCGGTGTTGATCCCCGGGGCTAAGACCCCCAAGGTTATTACCGAAGAAATGGTAATGGCTATGAAGCCCGGGGCAGTGATGATAGATGTATCTATTGACCAGGGAGGATCAATTGCCACCATGGATCGAATTACCACCCTGGAAGACCCTTGTTTTATCAAGCATGGGGTTGTCCATTATGCTGTAGCCAACATGCCCGGAGCTGTACCCCGGACTTCTACCATGGCGCTGACCAATGCCACTCTGCCTTATGCTCTTAAAATCGCCAATTATGGAGCCGAAAAGGCTATTCGGGAAGATGGAGCCCTTAGAAAGGGTTTGAACGTTTATAAAGGAAAACTGACCTTTAAGGCTATTGCGGATGCTCAGGAATTCCCATATACTCCTAGCGAAGAGTTGTTTTAGTATATTTCAGCATGTTTTTGAATAAAATGGAGGTGATAAGATGGGTGAAAAAGATGATGGGAAAGTATTATCTAAGAAAAATGTACTTGAGGAAGCCAAATTAGCAGGTTACAACAATGATTCGGCACATTTTGCCCGTATTTGTTTAGAGAAGAATTGGGCGGGAGAAACAAATATTCAGAAGGCATTCATTGCAGGAATGAAGCAGAGAGAAAAGGAAAAGAAAAATAAATAATGAATAAATAAAAGAGTATGCTGGCCTTTGACACTATAAAAAGTGCAAAGGTCTTTTTTTGCAGTTTTTTGGTGCAGCCATTTCATTATGCAGGGGTTTTAATTGATTGTGAGATTTGGCGCAAAAAAGAGTATACTACTAAATATACTTAGCTTGCTAATTTCAGCCGCATGGGATAAAGGAATATCTGCAGTTGCCTGCAAACCTGCTGCTGATTTTACTAAATATATGGGGGGAAAAAATTTGTCACCACATAATACTGATATCAAAGAAGTGCTGGCACATTTGCAGGTAGATTCGGCTTGCGGGTTAAGCGCTGCTGAAGCTTCTAAAAGATTGTCTGACAATGGCGCCAACAAACTGGAGGAGGCCCAAAAAAAGACATCGCTGGAGCTTTTTATAGAACAATTCAAAGATGTAATGATAATAATACTGCTAATTGCGGCAATGATTTCTTTTGTTGTAGCCTGGTATGAGGGTGAGGGATTTTTTGAGCCGTTTCTAATTCTGCTTATAGTGGTATTAAATGCGATCATAGGTGTAGTGCAGGAAGGAAAAGCAGAAAAGGCTCTGGAGGCCTTAAAAGACCTGTCGGCTCCCCATGCCCGGGTCATTCGCGACGGCAAACATATGATCATAGATGCAGTCAATTTAGTGCCAGGAGACATTATCCAGCTGGAAGCAGGAGACTATGTACCAGCTGATGCCAGACTTATTGAGTCCAACAGTTTGAAATCGGAAGAATCCGCCTTAACCGGTGAATCGGTTGCGGCTGACAAAGATGCAGCCGTGCTGGTAGACGGGAATGCTCCTCTGGGAGATCGTTTCAACATGATTTACTCCGGCTGCAGTATAACTTATGGCACTGCCGTGGCTGTTGTCACCTCCACCGGGATGCACACTGAGATGGGAAAGATTGCTAATCTGCTTACCGCCTCAGTAGATACTCAAACCCCTCTGCAGCAGAGGCTGGCTGAGCTGGGCAAATACATTGGCTTTTTAGCACTGGGTATTTGTGCAGTGATTTTTGTCATCGGCATCTTAAACGCAATGGATATAATTGAAATCTTTATGATAGCAGTAGCGCTGGCAGTATCAGCTATACCTGAAGGGCTGCCCGCAATAGTGACTATTGTTTTGGCAATTGGGGTCCAGCGAATGGTAAAGAAAAATGCGATTATCAGGAAACTTCCGGCTGTAGAAACACTGGGAAGTGCTTCCGTTATTTGTTCTGATAAAACCGGTACCCTAACCCAGAACCAAATGACGCTGATGAAAGCCTTCAATGCTGAAAATTCTCTTCGAGAGGATATCAGCGGAGAAAATTCAGCTTCAATCAAAAGTCTCCTACAGTATGCAACCTTATGTTCTGAAGGCTATATAGAAATTGATGAGAACGGCAAAGAACAACATATAGGTGATCCCACTGAAACCTCCATTGTTTTCGCTGCCTATAAGAATGGGTTAATAAAAGAAGAATTGAACTGTTTATATCCTCGATTGGCGGCCCTGCCCTTTGATTCGGACCGTAAAATGATGACTACTGTTAATAGTATTGATGGGCGCAATATTGTAATCGTAAAAGGAGCATTTGATGTGTTGGCAGATAGATGCAGCGCTGGCGATCTGGAAACAGGACGTCAGGAGAATGAGGCATTAAGCTCGCAAGCACTGCGGATGCTAGCAGTAGCCTATAAAGAGATTGAGGCGCTGCCTGAGCAGATATCAGCCGAGGAGCTTGAAAATGATTTGACCTTTATGGGTTTACTGGGAATGATCGATCCGCCTCGCCCGGAAGCGCGTGATGCTGTATCATTATGCCGAACGGCGGGCATTAAACCAGTTATGATAACGGGTGACCATATAGTAACCGCTTCAGCTATTGCCAGAGATCTAGGCATACTGCAGGAGGGTGACGAAGCAATTACCGGCAGTCAATTATCTATGATGACCGAGGATGAACTTAATAGCCGTATAAAAAATATTTCGGTTTACGCGCGGGTCTCACCCGAAGATAAGATTCGTATTGTCCGTGCCTGGCAGAGACAGGATGCCGTTGTAAGTATGACTGGTGATGGTGTCAACGACGCTCCAGCCCTGAAGGCAGCTGATATTGGCTGTGCCATGGGTATAACCGGTACTGATGTTGCCAAAGGCGCTGCAGATATGATCCTGACTGATGATAATTTTGCCACCATTGTAGATGCGGTTAAAGAGGGCCGTGGCATTTACGCCAATATCAGACATACGGTAGGATTTCTGCTGGGAACTAATATAGGTGAGGTACTGGTTGTTTTTATTGCCATGCTGGTTTGGCAGGTGGCGCCCTTCTTGGCTGTCCAGCTTTTATGGATCAACCTGGTAACTGACAGCCTGCCGGCTATAGCACTGGGAATGGAGCCGGTTGAAGATGATGTTATGCAAAGGAAACCCAAAGCCAAAGGAGAAGGCCTTTTTGCCCATGGCTTCGGGCTGCGTATTGCTTTGCAGGGGGCTATGTTTGCCCTGATTACACTTATGGCTTTTATGATAGCGTGGACAAACACAGGAGATATTGTTGCTGCCCGTACCTCAGCCTTTATAACCCTGGCTGGCTCACAAATACTGCATGCTTTTAATATGCGTTCCAGTCATTCATTATTCAGAATAGGTTTCTTCACCAACAAGTATCTCAATGGCGCCGCCTTACTTTCAACAGCTATGATGGCCATAGTTATTCTTATCCCGCCTGTTACCGGAGCCTTTGGCTTGACCCAGCTATCAGCTGCAATGTATTTTACCGCCCTTATGCTGGCGTTCGTACCCATCATAGTCCTTGAAATATATAAAAAAGCTCTGGTTATTAGAGGATAATGCTGCTAAATATTTAATATTGAATTATACTTTATAGTTCCCCAATAATATCGCCCATCCGGGTTGTATCATAACCGCCCATACCATTTACTTCATCCTTGAAATCATCTGACCGCAAAATCGAAAGCAACGTCTGAAAATTTGACTTTTCCAGGTCATGCTTATATAAGACCAGATCATAGCGCTCCTTGGTTAGAGGGACAAATTCTATCTCATGTACCTGCAAAGCAGCCTTTTCGGTACCTAAGCCAACATCGGCAATACCCCTGGCAACGGCACTGGCAACTGCAATATGGCTCATTTCTTCATTTTCATAACCGCTGATATTGCGTACATCAATATTGAGATTGCGCAAATGCTCATCAAGCATTACCCGTGTTCCCGAGCCTTTATCCCGATTGATGATGGATACATCTGGTTTAAGAAGGTCGGGCCAATCGTAAATAGATCGGGGATTACCGGGAGCTACATAAAACCCTAAAGTACGATAAACCAGATTAATTATCACGGTTCTTTGCCCGGGCAGAAATCTGCGCACATAAGGGATATTATATTCATCTGTTTCGCCATCCCAGAGGTGTGTTGCCGTTATATTTGCCGTTCCCTTATATAGCGCCAGCAAACCATCTATACTTCCCACGTATGATCGTAGGGAACGAAGCAGGGGGTTCTTTTTTTCCAGATAACGTGTCAATATATCCAAGACAACGTCCTGACCGCATATAATCAGTCCTTGATTTTCAATGATCAATTTCTCGACAGATAAATGAATATTGGTATTCGGTGATTTTACAGGTGTTTCTGAGGCATGCATATATACCTGCAGGTCAGCCTGGCTGATACGAATTTTTTTGCCAACACGATAAGAGGGAATTTCTCCGCGTTTTAATAATTCATAAACTGTTCCTTTGGATACCTTCAACAGCTTGCCTATTTCTTCCGGTGAATAAGATAAAGGATCGGACATAAAATCACCTCTTATAATAATAGAATACTATTAGCAAAATAGTATTAATAGCCACTTGTCAATCATTATATCATATTGTAAAATCTCATTAAGTACCAACTAGTATCAAATAACACTTCGAAATAAATGCAGTAATAACAAATAGTCATGTTTGACAACGTTATGTTATAATTCATTGCAGAATAACTCTATTACTTAAGGAGGAGCCTGATGAAGCTTTATTGGCAGCTTGACTACTTAAGCGATTTTGGGAAGAAGACCCGCTACTTCTATGGGACTGAGGCAGCTGCCCAAAGACGGACCAAACGCTATAAATGCGAAAACAGAGACCTCAGGAATCTTAGTAAGTCTCGAGTTCAATATCTCAAAACGGAAAAGAAAGCACATTTTATTGAGCTATAATCGAAAAGGTTAACAACAATAATTGGTTAGATTTACATGAAAAAGCATATACCATTAGAAGCCCAGTGAATCCTCCAAATCTTATGTGTAAAGGCATAATAAAGACCACAGCTGAACTGGGGCTTAGTTTTCTTGCATATAATTTAAGGCGAGCCATCAATATGGTGGGTACCAAACGGTTAGTGGAAGCGATGAGGGGATAATCCCTCTCTTTTTTTATTTTTACGCCCTTAATTATGTAAAAAAGCAGGATCTTTTCCTGCTTAAAAAACTTTAAACCCGCATAAATACGGGTTTTCGGACAAATTATGGTGCGGATGAGAGGACTCGAACCTCCACGTCTCGCAACGCCAGATCCTAAGTCTGGTGCGTCTGCCAATTCCGCCACATCCGCATTTAAAATAATACAAACAGTATTATAACCTGATGCAAATTATATTTCAACCGATTTCCCAAACCCACTTTTTCTTAGTGCGTGTATAAATAACATCAGCGATAGAACCAATTATATTGGTGCGATATTCTAAAAACTGTTGCCAGACGTTTATGGTTCAGTTTTTTGCTGTCATCTCATGAATTTTCCTATGAAGAAATCAGGAGAGCGGCGGAACAGATTGGACAAACGCTGTTGCAGTAACATCTCTGCCTTTTTGGTGAAATCACTTCGCCTTGTTTTCAAGATACTCGTCATAGGTGATTAAATAATCAGCTGAGCCTTCCGGGGTAAGCTCAATGATCCGGTTGGCAACCGTCTGCACCAGCTGGTGATCGCGGGAAGTCAGGATGACAACCCCGGGGAAAGCGATCAAACCCTTGTTCAGTGCAGTAATTGACTCCAGATCCAGGTGATTGGTCGGTTCATCCAGGAGCAGCACGTTGGCGCCGGTGAGCATCATACGGGCAAACATGCAGCGGACCTGTTCACCACCGGATAAAATATTAGCGTGCTTCTGTGAATCTTCCCCGGAAAACAGCATACGGCCCAGAAATCCCCGCACAAAAGTTTCATCGGGATTGGCTGAATACTGCCGCAACCAGTCCACCAGATTTAGTTCAGAGTCGAAATAAGCCGAGTAATCCTTGGGGAAACTAGCGATCGTAACCGTTTGCCCCCAGGAAATTTGACCGCTGTCGGCCTCGGTTTCACCGGTCAGAATCTGCAGCAGGACTGATTTGATTTGTTCATCGGGACCCACCAGGGCAATTTTATCGCCGGGGTTTACCAGCAGATTAAAATCGGTGAGGAGCGTCTGGCAGTTCATATTTTTATGCAGGTTTTCAATCGTCAGCACCTGGCTGCCCGGCTCCCGGTCCGGCTTGAAGTTGATCCAGGGCAGACGGCGGGAGGAGGGTTGTATATCCTCGACCGTCAGATTATCCAGCTGGCGTTTGCGGGATGTGGCCTGCTTTGATTTGGAGGCATTCGCGCTAAAGCGCTGAATAAATTCCTGCAATTCTTTGATCTTGGCTTCGGTCTTTTTGTTGGCATCCTTGGCCTGCTGCAAGGCAAGCTGGCTGGATTCCATCCAAAAATCATAGTTGCCGGTATAGAGCTTGATTTTGCCATAATCGATATCAGCAATATGGGTGCAGACACAGTTGAGAAAATGGCGGTCATGGGATACCACAATAACCGTGCTGTCCAGATCAGCCAGAAAATTCTCCAGCCAGGAGATCGAGGCGATGTCCAGATGGTTGGTCGGCTCGTCCATCAGCAGGATATCCGGGTGGCCGAATAGGGCCTGGGCCAGCAGAATCTTGACTTTGTCGCTGCCGTTCAGATCCTGCATTTTATGGTAATGCAATTCTTCCGCAACACCCAGGCCATTCAGCAGCGTGGCTGCTTCCGCTTCGGCTTCCCAACCGTTCAGCTCAGCAAACTCGCCTTCCAGCTTTGCCGCGAGCAATCCATCTTCTTCTGAAAAGTCCTCTTTGGCGTAAAGCGCATCTTTTTGCTCCATGATTTCATACAGCCGAGCATGGCCTGTCAATACTGTCTGCATGACCTCGAATTCATCGAATTCGAAATGATCCTGCCTTAGTATGGAGAGCCGCAAACCATTGGGAATAATGACCGAACCGGAAGTAGAATCGATTTCTCCCGAAAGGATTTTTAACAATGTGGACTTGCCGGCACCATTGGCGCCGATCAGGCCGTAACAGTTACCGGGGGTAAATTTAATATTTACATCTTCAAACAGGGGCTTTGCGCCAAAGCTCAGCGTTAAACCTGAGGTTGTTATCATTTTACCATACCATCTTTCTATCAATCTAAACAATTAACCTCGACATTGTAACATACTTTGCTGATCAGTCAAGGTAGAATGAGGAGCAGG
>JAQVWS010000168.1 GCA_028709585.1 Syntrophomonas sp.
TCATCTAAAAGTCTGGTAATATTCCAGCCAGCTAAATCGGCTCCATATAAACCGGTATGTATCCCGGTCAAAACAATCTCCCGATAGCCCAGCCGGATTAGTTGACTGATCTCGGCCATAACGTCAGTGGGGTTTTTACTGCGCACCGGCCCCCGCGCCAAAGGTACGATACAATATGAACAAAAACTCTGGCAGCCATCCTGAATCTTCACAAATGCGCGAGTCCGCAAGTGTGGTTCAGAATATATAACCGGCCTCAGGCTGTCTGCGGCATATTCTGGCTCTATCCTTAATTTCCGGGTTTGCCTTCCATTAATAAAATCATCGACTATATCAGCCATCTGCTCTTTATTACGGTTGCCAACTATCAGGCCAATGCCTTCAATTTTATCTAATTGTCCTGCATCCACCTGGGCTACGCAGCCAGTGGCCACCACCAGCGCTTCAGGATTGGCCTTGATGGCTCTTCTGAGTATAGCCCGTGATTTACGGTCGCTGATATGTGTTACTGTGCAGGTATTTATAATACAAACATCAGCAGGGTCACCAAATTCTACAACCTGATAACCCCGCCTGGTAAATTCCTCTATCATTTGTTCGGTTTCCACCTGATTAACCTTGCATCCCAGGGTATGAAACGAAATTTCTTTCATCAGCTTATTTTCCTTCAATCTTTGCGGGCGGCAATTCCTATCCAATCGCCATCCTGCAATACCTGTTCAATAACAAAACCATGCGCTTTAAGCTCTTTTTCTACATCTGCTCTACGGCTGTCAGTTATCCCCGATCCGAACAGATACCCATCGCTGGTTAGAGCCCGGGCTGCCTCCGGTATCAGGTCAATAATCAAATCGGCGGTTATATTGGCCAGCACCATGTCAGCTGCCTGGGTGGGCAAGGCCTCAATTACGTCACCGGCTTCAACCTTAATTATATCGTTTAAACGGTTTAGAGCAACGTTCTCACGGGCAATGCGAGCCGCCAGGCCATCAATATCCATGGCTAACACATTTTTCGCACCTAGTCTTGCCGCGGCAATAGATAGTATTCCAGATCCGCAGCCTGCATCAATGATCCTTTCGCCGCCTTTTACATATTGGTCAATAAATCTCAGGCAAAAACGGGTGGATGCATGTAATCCCGTACCAAATGCCATTCCTGGATCAATATTTATGACTGCTTCATTTTCCTGCGGCGTATAATCCTCCCAGGAAGGTTTAATTATCAATTTTGTCCCGATCTTAAAGGTATGATAGTATTCTTTCCAGGTTTCTTCCCAATCCTCATTACTTATCTCATTCACCACAATCTTACACTTAACCCCGAAGTTATTCTCCACCAGTTTGATAGCTTCTGCAAGCTCATCCATAATTGGTTTATCCGCTGGAAAATAGGCCTTAACGATTACATACTCACTATGCGGGGGTACTGTATCAGGCGTGGTTTTATCCTCAATGTCTCTCTGCCCGGCTGACGCAGGGTCTTCAATAACAACCCCGCCTGATCCCAGGCCATGTAATATACCAGCAATGGCATCCACACAGGTATTTACAGTTAGAAAACTATACTCATTCCACTCCATTGATAAATCCTTTCTTATCCCATTGCGTCCTTCAACTTATTAAACAAGCCTTTCTTGCCGATTTCCTTCTCATCGTTATCGCTGAAGAAACCCGCCAGTATCTCTTTTTGCCGCTTACTGAGACGGGTAGGTATTTTCACATTAACTAAGACCTTCAAATCTCCGCTGCGGTGGCTGTGGAGATAAGGTATGCCTTTGTTTTTAACCGTAATAACATCGCCGGGCTGGGTACCTTCAGGGATAATCAGCTTATGGTGGCTGCCTCCCAAAAGCGGTATTTCAATTTCCGCACCCAGAGCGGCCTGAACAAAATTAATCTCCTGATTGCATATGAGGGTATAGCCTTCCCGTTGGAATTTGGGATGGGGCCTCACAACTATTACAATGTACAAATCCCCCGGCGGACCTCCCATAATACCCTCTTCACCTTCAGACTGAATTCTCAGGCGAGAACCTGTATCTATACCGGCTGGAATACGCACACTAATATGGCGTTTCTTCTTTACTCTCCCTTTACCTTTACAATCTGCGCAGGGTTTATCAATTATTTTGCCTTCACCGCTGCAATGTCCGCAGGGCCGGACTGTCTCAAATCTACCAAATGGGGTGCTCTGTACGGTACGAACCTGACCGGCTCCCTGACATTGCGGGCATACTTTAGGTTTGGATCCGGGTTCAGCTCCGCTGCCGCCGCATTTCCTGCAGCTTTCAACCCGCATCATCTCCATATCTTTCTCAATCCCAAAAACAGCATCCTCAAAATTGATCTCCAGGCGGGCCTCCTTGTCAGCACCGCGCTGAGGGCCGCTCCTCCTGCGCTGACCGCCGCCGGCTCCTCCAAACAGAAGGTCGAAAATGTCTCCGAATCCGCCTGCACCGCCAAAATCTGCCCCGCCAAATCCACCAAAGCCGCCTGCTCCCATCCGGTTAGGATCAAAGGCATCATGTCCAAATTGGTCATATGCAGCTCTCTTCTGAGTATCACTCAGAACTTCATAGGCCTCAGCCACTTCCTTAAACTTTTCCTCTGCACTAGGATCATCTTTGTTCACATCAGGATGATACTTTTTGGCATTTTTACGATAGGCCTTTTTTATTTCCTCAGTGGTAGCAGATTTGGATATCCCCAATATCTCATAGTAATCACGCTTGGCGGCCATTATTTCACACCTTCCTAAAAAACCTTGGCATTATTTCTTTTCATCATCCGAAATATTAAAGTCGGCATCTATGACATCATCTTTCCCGGTCTCGGTTGATTCCTCCGGGTTGGTGGGGTCATTATTCTGGTACATCTTGGCCGTAAAAGCATACACGGCCTGGGTCAAGGCTTCCGTTTTACTCTCGATCTCAGCTGTATCATCGCCGGTCAAAGCTGCCTGCAATTCCTCTTTAGCAGTATTAACTGCGTTTTTATCCTCTTCTTCAATCTTATCGGCATATTCCTTCAGACTCTTTTCGGCCTGATATATAATACTGTCGGCTGCATTTCGAACCTCAATCTCTTTGAAGCGCTTCTCGTCTTCCTCAGCAAATTTCTCCGCATCTTTTACCATGCGTTCAATTTCATTATCGTTTAACCCGCTGGAAGAGGTTATGGTAATCTTCTGTTCCTTATTGGTGGCCATATCTTTAGCGGTAACATTGACTATTCCATTGACGTCAATATCAAATTTAACCTCTATCTGCGGTATGCCCCGGGGTGCCGTCGGAATACCTGACAATTGAAATCTGCCCAGAGTAACATTATGCTCGGCCAGTTTTCTTTCTCCCTGCAGTACATGAATATCAACAGAAGGCTGATTATCAGCTGCGGTTGTAAATATCTGGCTTTTGGATACCGGTATGGTCGTATTTCTATCAATAATTCGCGTAAATACTGAGCCCAGGGTTTCAATTCCCAGGGATAAAGGTGTAACATCCAACAGCACTACATCGGTAACCTCACCGGTTAAAACCCCGGCCTGAATAGCGGCCCCTAAACCAACAACCTCATCGGGATTAATACCCTTAAAGGGCTCCTTACCGGTAAACCTCTTCACAGCTTCCTGAACCGCCGGTATTCTGGTTGAGCCTCCCACCATTATAACCTTGTCAATCTCAGACGAGTTAAATCCGGCATCCTTCATAGCCTGCTGCAAAGGCCCTACTGTTTTTTCCACCAGATCGGCAGTCATATCATCAAAGCGGGCCCGGGTCAAGGTTTTCTCCAGGTGCAATGGTCCATCCTGGGTAGCTGTAATATATGGTATGTTAATTTCAACCGTCATGAGAGTGGATAATTCGTGTTTCGCCTTTTCAGCTGCTTCTTTCAAACGGTGCATAGCCATTTTATCATTTTTTAGATCAAATCCGTTTTCTTTTTTAAATTCCTGTACCAGCCAATCAATAATCTTGTCATCAAAATCGTCGCCCCCCAGGCGGTTATTTC
>JAQVWS010000040.1 GCA_028709585.1 Syntrophomonas sp.
CATCAATAGTTAAATCCGCTTGCTCAGGTCCTACCTCGCCCAACTGAATAATACGGTCGTCCTCTGTGAGGATGTCACCCTTAATTACCTGGCGGTTAGCATTCATAGTAACAATAAGGCCACCTTTGATTAAAACCCTCATTCAATCATGCTCCTATCTCAATCTATACCTTTATTTTAAGCTAATCATTTTCTTACCTGGTCAACCTAAGGTTTATTATAGAACAAGCCTGCCTGATAAATAAAATAAATGTTTTTTCCTTCGCTTAATACTTCAACCACGGTTTATTTTATTTCATTATATTTGCTATTTGCTAAACGACAATTTATAATGTCTATATATTTACTTATTAAATAAAGGTTGTGTTTATATTATGGATATTTCCGAATTATTTTGGAATGCTTCTATGGAAGAACTCAAGGCCGGATATATTGAAGATAAAGAGCACTATATATGTCTTTTATGCGGCAGGTATTTTGATAAAGGGATTGTATATCCTGAGGATGGAGTAATATATACCTCAGGCAAGTATATTAATATCCATATTGAGAAAGAACATCGCTCGGTATTTGCATATCTGATTGATCTGGATAAAAAACTAACTGGACTTACTGAACACCAAAGAAGCCTGTTAAAGCTTTTTTACCGAGGCTTAAGTGATAAGGAGATACAACATGAAATGGGAATCGGCAGTTCTTCTACTATTCGCAATCATCGTTTTAGCCTGAAAGAGAAAGAACGTCAGGCCAAGGTATTTCTCGCCTTGATGGAGCTTTTAAAAGCCGCCGATAACCATGCGCCATCCTTTGTAGAGGTTCATAAGACAGCCCGGATGGTAGATGAACGGTATAATGTCACCCTGGAAGAAAAGGAAGCAATATTAAAAAAGTACTTTCCAGATGGCATTAATGGACCATTAAAGTCCTTTTCTCGCAAAGAAAAGATTAAAATAGTAGTACTTCGGGAAATCGCACAACGTTTCGAACCTAACCGCTATTATAACGAGAAAGAAGTAAATCAGATATTAAAAACCGCTTTCGATGATTATGCCACTTTAAGAAGGTATTTAATCGACTATGGGTTTTTGGACAGAAAACTTGATGGCAGCCTGTATTGGCTGAAAAAATGATGAAGAGGAAGTATGATGCATATGGATCGCAAAAAACAACTAAAACAACAATATAAAGAGATTAAAATAGATGCCGGTGTATATCAGGTTAGAAATATAAAAAACGGGAAAATATTCATCACCAGCACCAGGAACCTGAAAACGATAAATGGCAAGAAATTTGGCCTTGTTAATGGCAGTTTCCCTAATGAAAAACTGCAAAAGGAATTGCAGGAATATGGAGCCGAAGCTTTTGTTTTTGAAGTCCTTGAGGTTCTGGAAAAGAAGGAAAGCCCATTTTTTGACGAAAAGAATGCTTTACAAAAGCTGGAACATAAATGGCTGGAAAATATCCAGCCATTCGGAGACCGTGGCTATAACTGACCTTTATGGTGTTACCAGGTATTATTGTGAATCCGTTCTTCTTTAAAGCGGTTAGAGGGCGCTTTTTGCTCCGCCGGATGTCCCAGAGATACTATGGCAAAGGGAGTCATGTTCTCTGGCATCCGGAATAATTCACGTAATTTGGCGCAGCGTTCCTCGCGGGGGTATACTCCCAGCCAAACCGCTCCCAACCCCATAGTGCTTACAGCTATCAGAATATTCTCAGTTGCAGCCGCGCAATCAAGGACCCAGTAGCCAACCCCAAACTTGTCAATATTACGGTCAGCACATACTACAATAGCGGCAGCGGCTTTTTTTAACATGTCAGAATGGGGATGATACTTGGTTATCTCCTCCATGATGTGACGGTCACGTATGACGATAAAATGCCAGGGCTGTTCATTTCCGGCTGATGGAGCGCTCATGGCTGCCTTAAGCAAAATTCTTATTTGTTCTTCACTTACATCCTGGTCAGTGTATTTCCGAATACTGCGGCGATTAAATATTGCCTCCATTCATATGCCCCCCTATCATATTCTTACAGGTATCTATTGCCCAATCCGGGATTATAGGTCCAATACAAAGTAAAATTTTCATTGCCGGAATAAACCTTCATGTTATTGCCGAACCAGTAGGCTCTTTTAATATCTTTTAAAAAGGGAACCGGCACTATTTTTTGTTCTTTTATGTTGTATATATTAATGCCCTTTTTTCCGTTTAAACTATATTGCAGCGACATCAACTCCCCGGAATAACTAAAACCAATATCCTCCAAAACTGCTTTTTCCGGTATTTCTGAATCTATTTCCTCTGAATTGAACGCGAAAATATTATAGGCTTTTATCTTATAGGTACCATTTTCCTTAAAGCAATAAATTAGTATGTCCAAGGCATTGTCGAAGCCTAGAATAGACAATTGTTGCGTATTAATATCCAGCAGTTTTTCTTCCTGGCCATTTTCCAGTCTATAGATTCCATCGTCCTTGCGGAAATACTCCGCACTCTGTTTGAGGGCCATCCGCCTGACTTTATAACCCTCCAGCTCATTGTATGCGTTTATGTGTTCTGTACGGATCATAAAAAAAGGTTGAGATGGAACTGCTTGCTGAACCTGTACATCAAAGAAAAGGCTGTTTCTTTCTCCTCCGGTAACCGTAATAGCCAGCGAATGGGGATTACCTTCGGGGATAATTTCCGTGCCAATAACCTCAATATTATCATTCAAGTATGTCAATACCTCAGTATCATGGTCCATGCGAGCCCCCAGCCAGGAATTTATCATTTCCTTGCCAGTATTCTCATTGCCTGATAATACTATCTTTCGGATCGTCATGGGTTGATTGGTTGCATATTCTGTCCGGGCAACATATAAGGTGAGTGAGTCATTGCCCCAAACGGGATTATAATAATCATAAAACCCGTTATAAACCGAATTTGAAGCCAAATCAGAAGGCGGCAACGGGCTGAGCCCATCTTCAGTGCGGATATTTTGATGTACGAAATTGTTGGTTACTTTTTTTATATCATTAGGATCCTTAAGGGAAACAATATAAACATCCCTGATTTCTTCTCGGGAAAGAGCCTGTCCCTCGGTTTGATATTGATTATTCACCTGCCTGATACAGGCCATATATTTTCCGTCTGGAGAAACAACAGGGTACTCGCCTGCGCCCAAATCCTCTTCCTGCCCTGTCTTAAGATCATGTTTAATGATATGGCCTTCTCTAGTAAAGATAAGGTGTTGCTGATCAGAGGGAATAGAGGGAAATGAACCATCGGCAATTTTTTTAATTTCTTTGCTCTCCAGCCATATCTGTATTATCTCTGCAGATACCACCTGATCTTGTATATTGTCTTTCACAGGGATGTTTTTACGGCTTATATAAAGAGACTGATTATCGGGTGCCCAGTAAGGTTCTTCATATATAACAGTCTGGTCGTTGCTCATGAGCAGAGGAGTAAATACTCCTCCTGGCCAATCACAAATATATATCCCTTGTTTATTTACTGCGGCCATTTTTTTGACATCAGGAGAAAGGGTGCAAAAGGAGAAGGTCATGGAGGATAATCTATTTACAGGCAGATCCGCATCCGTGGTTAGGTCCATATCCAGCCAATATGTCCCTTCCCCCGACACAGGAATAATAATCCCTCCCGCTTGGGGCAGCACACTGATATTATCTCCACGGATCAGCCCGATTTGGCTATTGACTCTTAGATCCGCTGCTTTTATATATTTATGATCAATAGCGTAACGGCTGGCTTGACCAAATACAAATAAAAAGGCAATAAATAAAATAGTTACTGCCATATATACCCAGGCTTTTCCGCCTATATTATAAGTGCGTAAATCAGTATGGCCGCCGCGGCTGCTTCTTGAAGTTGTGACCTGATACTTTTTATCGAACATATCTTATATTACCCTAATGAGATGCAGGGTATTATTTAAAACCTTTCGTCTATTCAGCCTGGTCCAGCCCAAATTTTTCATGTAAAGCCTGAACTGCAGTCTTAATATCGTCTTCATCTACTACACAGGAAATTTTTATCTCTGAGGTGCTAATCATGTGGATATTGATGTTCTTATGCGCTAAAGCATCAAACATATTGCCGGCCACGCCAGGATTGGTCTGCATTCCTGCCCCTACTACAGAGACTTTGGCAACATCGGTTTTATATGACATGCCTGATGCGCCCAGTTTCATAACTATTTCATTGACCACCGGTCTTGCCCGTTCAAATTCTTTTCTTTCAATTGTAAAAGCAATATCATTGCGATTATCGCGCATAGCGCTTTGAATAACCATGTCAACATTGATGCCTTTATCGGCCAAAGTCTTAAATATTACACTGGCAACGCCAGGATTGTCAGGTACATCAAACAGGGCAATTCTGGCTACATTAACGTCATGGGCGACTCCGCTTACAACTCTCTGTTTTTCCATCTTAGCAACCTCCGTAATTATAGTTCCGGGATTATTATTGAAACTGCTCCTGACTTCTACATCCACATTATACAGCATAGCAAACTCTGCTGCCCGGGGCTGTAATACCGCTGCTCCCAGACTGGCCATTTCCAACATCTCTTCATAAGATATGTCCGATAATTTGCGCGCTTCTTTGACAATACGGGGGTCAGCGGTATATACCCCATCCACATCCGTAAATATCATGCAGCGTTCCGCTTTCAGCTTGGCAGCCAGGGCTACTGCAGAAGTATCTGAACCTCCCCGTCCCAGGGTGGTAATATCTCCTGCGGGGGAGGTTCCCTGGAAACCGGCAATCACCACGACTTTACCCGCTTCTAGTCCTTCTTTTATCCTGGTTATATCAATATCCTTGATTCGAGCCTTACTATGTTGTCCATCCGTCTTAATCCCAGCCTGCCAGCCATTCAAAGAAACAGCCGGACATCCCATCTCTATAAGGCAGAGGGCCAATAGAGCAGCTGATTGCTGCTCACCGGTAGATAAAAGCATGTCCATTTCCCGGTGTTGGTTAATGTCTCCCAGCTTTTCGGCCAACTCGATTAGATCATCAGTGGTATCCCCCATGGCTGACACCACTACTACTACATTATCACCCTGACCTTTAATATCCATAATTTTGGCGCAAACATTTTTAATCTTGTCAGTTGTTGCCACTGAACTGCCGCCGAATTTGGTTACGAATAAAGCCAATTAGATTCACTCCCCAAACTTAGTATTTTTACTGTTTAATTTACACCCTCAAGCCTAACTACATTATTTATCTTACCTACAATGCTCATGCCCTTAAGTACTGTTAAAGCATCCTGCAGATCTTTTTCTTTAACTGTATGGGTTATCAGGATCAACTCCGCCATATCCTCCTGACTGGTCTTTTGGAGCACCGTAGCGATACTGACATCATTATTGCCAAAGACACCGGCTATACCTGCCAGAACTCCGGGCCGGTCCTTAACTGTCATACGGATATAATACTGGGCGCTGAGTTCACTTATAGGCAGAATAGCCTTCTCTTCGTAACATGTACAGCCAATCCGGGCAGTGGTTTGGTAGGCCATATTACGGGCAATCTCGATAATATCTCCGACCACGGCGCTGGCAGTGGGCATTTCCCCAGCTCCTCTTCCATAGTGCATTATTTCGCCGACCGCATCGCCACGAACGAAAACCGCATTAAATACATCATTGACAAAAGCCAGAGGATGATTTAGCGGTATAAAAGCTGGATGAACCCTGGCCTGGATCTTACCGTTTACTTCTTTGGCGATAGCCAAAAGTTTTACTACAAACCCCAGCTCTCCTGCATACCGGATATCCTGGGGGGTTATGCCGGTAATACCTTCTACATATACATCATTGAGGGTAACCCTGCTGTTAAAGGCGATAGAAGATAAAATGGCAATCTTCCTGGCTGCGTCCCATCCGCCCACATCTGCGGTGGGGTCTGACTCAGCATAGCCAAGTGATTGGGCTTCACTCAAAACCTCATTGTAATCCCGGCCTTCTCTGCTCATTTTGGTCAGAATATAGTTGGTGGTTCCGTTTAAAATCCCTATTACTTCCTCTATATGGTTGCCGGCCAGAGATTGTTTTAATGGATATACTATGGGTATCCCACCAGCTACACTGGCTTCAAAATAAAAATCAACCTTGTTGGCGCGGGCTGTTTCAAATATTTCTTTGCCCTTAACAGCAATCATGTCTTTATTGGCAGTCACTACGTTTTTGCCTTTTTCCATGGCAGCTATAACATAGCTTAAGGCAGGCTCAATACCTCCCATTAGCTCAACCACTATGTCAATGGATTCATCATTTAAAATATCCTCAAAATTATTGGTAATCATGCCGGCTTCCAGCCCGAGTTGCAAGCATTTCTGCTCATCTCTTTCCAATACCTTTTTAATAATTATTTCAGCGCCAGTCTTTTCGGCAATAGTATCACGGTTCTTGGCCAATAATTTTACTACTCCTCCACCTACGGTACCACAGCCTAACAGGCCAATATTTATCATCCCATTTACCTCCTAATCTACTTTGCAGCATTATATGTATATACTAAACATATAACAGCAGGTTCTGACGGAAATTATAACATTTGCTGCTCTGGGTAGCAATAGCAGTACAATGCAGCTGCAGCTACCAATTTTTTTGTCATTTCCTTGATGTAAAGTATAACCTTACTATGTGATCTCTGACAACTGGCCAAAAAAATAAGCTGGCCTGAGTCTGACTCAGGCCGGCTATAACAGTACCCGGAAAAGATGATAGTTTAGATAATAATACAAATCAGGCCGCCGCTGCCATCATTAACAATCCGCTGCAGCGTATCTTGTAGTTTAACCTGTGCATTCTCCGGCATGCGGTGCAGTTTGTTCTGAATCCCTTCCCTGACCAGGTCATGCAGAGATTTGCCAAAAATGTTGGAATCCCAAATCTTGGCTGGATTTTCTTCAAATTCATCCAGCATGTAACGCACCAGTTCTTCACATTGTTTTTCAGTGCCGATTATTGGGGTTATCTCCGTAGTTATATCTGCCTTGATTATATGCAGAGAAGGTGCTTTGGCTTTTAATCTTACCCCAAAACGGTTGCCCTGTTTGATAAGTTCAGGTTCTTCCAGGATCATCTCTTCCAAACTTGGTGTTACCACTCCATAGCCAGATAGTTTTACCTCATCCAGAGCAGCAGATACTTTGTCGAATTCTTTCTTAGCAACGCTTAAATCTTTCATAAGGCGCATAATATCCTGAGATCCCTGCACCTTAAAACCGCTCACCTCACTCAGAGTCTGATAGAAAAGCTCTTCTGGAACGGTCACATCTATAGCAGCAGTTCCGGTTCCCAGGTTCATTTCCTCCAGGCTCACATAGCTGACATTGCTTATATCGGAAAGTTTTTCAATAGCTTTGTCAATATCCCGGACCTTGCTGATATCTCTTAATACGTCGCGTATAGCTGACTCCATATCCGCTCTGAGCCAGTATTCCTCATCCAATTCATCAACCCAAAGAGGCAGCTTAATGTTGACTTCTTGCACCGGAAATTCATAGAGTACTTCTTCGAGAATGCTGAGTATCTGATCCATGGTCATTTTAGCACTGTCCACCGGCATGATAGTAACCTGGTACTTTTCGGTTAGCTCTTCCACCAGGTTCATGGTATCCTTTTCATAAGGATGGGTGGAGTTCAGCAATACTATAAAAGGTTTTTTTATTTCCTTTAGTTCCTCGATTACTCTGGCTTCGGCTTCTACATAATTGCTGCGAGGAATATCGCTGATGCTGCCGTCGGTAATCATTACAATACCGATGGTGGAATGGTCGGCAATTACCTTCCTGGTTCCTATTTCGGCCGCTTCTTCGAAGGGAACCTCATAGTCAAACCAGGGAGTCTTTACCATGCGGGGTTCTTCGTTTTCTTCGTACCCTAAAGCGCCATCTACCGCATAACCTACACAGTCAACCAGCCTGACTTTTAAGGATATGCCGCTTTTCGTAAATATCTCGACAGCTTCGTTAGGCACAAATTTGGGCTCGGTGGTAGTTATGGTTTTACCTGAGCCGCTTTGAGGCAGTTCATCTTTGGCCCGCTCTTTTTCGTAGATATCTTTGATGTTCGGCAAAACCATCAGTTCCATGAATCTGGTTATAAATGTTGATTTGCCGGTTCTAACCGGGCCCACTACTCCCAAGTAGATATCGCCGCCCGTTCTTTCAGCGATATCGTCTAAAATATTATTTCCTTCCACTTCTCTTCTTCCCTCCCTCGGATTAGACTTTCAAGGCACCCTCCCTCCGAATTAGGATACCCCCTTAATAAATGGGTTTTAGTCTATAACACTATAAATATATTTATTGATTGCCGCTAATATAACCAGAAAAGAAAAAAAGTGTGATATTTACCACACTTTTTACTAAGTTATTATTTTTTTATAAGATAAGATCTTTTTTAAATTCTATACTATCTCTTCAATTTCATGTTTTTTCTGTCGTTTCATTAAAGTCAGCACCATTTCCCGGGGCTCTCTGTTTTCGTATAACACCTGATAACAGGCCTGGGTAATAGGCATCTCAATACCCATATCAGATGCGATTTTATGTACTACTCTGCAAGTATGAACTCCTTCCACCACCATGCCCACCTTTTGCAGGGTTTCTTCCAGACTCAAACCTTGGCCTATCAATTCGCCCGCTTGACGGTTGCGTGAATGATGGCTCCCGCAAGTAACAACCAGGTCTCCCATGCCGCTTAAGCCGCTAAAGGTGCGGTGATCTCCTCCCAGGACCACACCCATTCTAATTATTTCAGCCAAACCCCGAGTCATTAAGGCAGCCATAGTATTATCACCATATCCCAGTCCGTAAGCTATCCCTGTAGCCAGCGCGATAATATTTTTTAGCGCCCCTCCCAGTTCTACCCCAATAATATCAGGATTGGTATATACTCGGAAGCTGGGTGACATAAAAAAGTCCTGTACTAAGAAAGCTGTATTATTACAATTGGCAGCCACACTAACTGCGGTTGGTATCTCCCGGGCTACTTCTTCAGCATGGCTGGGGCCGGACAAAACCGCAAATCTTTCCCGAACTTGCCCACCCAGGATATCTTCAACCAGTTGACTGAGCCGCATACCGGTTGATATCTCCAGCCCTTTAGCAGTATTTACCAGATATGTATCCGGAGGCAGGTGTTTTTTGGCCCTTATTAAAACCTCACGCAATGCTTGCGAGGGAATTGACAATACAATAAGACGGGCTCCATCCATTGCCGCACCTAAATCTGCTGTAGGTTCAACCTGAGCAGGTATGATGACACCGGGGAGAAATTGACTGCTCTCGCGGGTCTTCGCCAGTAACTCCACCCCATCTTCAACCCTGCCCCAAAGTGCAACCTGTTTGCCGTTTCGAGCCAGCAAGGCCGCCAATGTTATTCCCCAACTGCCTGCTCCTAATACACATACCTTCTCCATATTTGTTTATCCTCTTCCTTCCATATTGGTTGACTTTTCGTTAATTTTTTTTTCCATACCGTTACGAAGACGCTTTATGTTACCCCGGTGTTGAAATATAACCAGGGCGGCGAGAATAAAACTCATCACAAAATACGGCCAAGGTTGAGCCATGAATAGTAATATAAAGGGTAGTAGAGCAGCTCCGATTATGGAGCCTAAAGATACATAACGGGTTAGAGCAATAATAATTATAAATGCCAACAATAGTATTATGATGACCTGAGGCATAAGAACCAGCAGCACTCCTGCAGAAGTAGCTACCCCTTTCCCTCCTCTGAAACTTAAGAATACAGGCCAGCAATGCCCAACTACCACAGCAGTGCCGCATATGGCTGCCCCTATCTCGCCTCCAAAATTTAGTCCCAGCCAGGTTGCCAGAATACCTTTTAATAAATCTCCCAACAAAGCTGCAATAGCAATCTTAACCCCCAATGTTCTTAAAACATTGGTCGCCCCTACATTTCCAGTTCCTTTGGCTCTAATATCAACCCCGCCCAATACCTTGCTGAATATATAGGAAAATGGGATTGAACCTATAAGATAACAAATGACGACCAAAAGAACTTTCAACATGGAAAATTTCCCTCCGCAACATTATTTTATATCGTTTTCTTCACGTTTACGAAGCAATAATTTCATGGGGGTGCCTTCAAAGCCAAAATTCTTGCGCAAAACATTCTCCAGGTATCTTATATAAGAAAAATGTATCTTATCCGGGTGGTTGGCAAAAAAGACAAACGTAGGGGGTGCCGTTGTAGCCTGGGTTGCATAATAGATCTTAATTCTCTTGCCCCCGCCTCCCGGCAGCGGATTCAAGAGCATAGCATCATTAATTATCTGGTTTAATTCGGAGGTTTTAACCCGTCGATTATGTTGTCCAGCAACAAAATCCACCAATTCCAGGATTTTGAAAATTCTCTTTCGGGTTCGGGCGGAAACATATAGTATCGGCGAGTAGGCTAAGAATTTGAGTTCTTCGCGTATATCCTTATCAAAACTATTCATGGTACGACCATCTTTCTCGATCAGGTCCCATTTATTAACAACAATTACATTTGCCTTGCCCTGTTCATGCACATACCCGGCAATTCTTTGATCCTGCTCATTAACGCCTTCGTTGGCATCCAGCATAATCAAAACCACATCAGCCCGTTCTACGCTTTTTAAAGCCCTTATCACACTATATCTTTCCGTTGGCTCTTTAATACGTGATTTTTTTCTGATCCCCGCCGTATCAATCAAAATAAATCTATTCCCTTCATGTTCGAAAGGAGTATCAATAGAATCTCGGGTGGTTCCAGGCACATCACTGACAATAACCCTTTCTTCTCCCAGAAGAGCATTAACCAGTGATGATTTCCCCACATTGGGGCGGCCCACGATTGCTATCTTGATAGCATCATCGTCTTCTTCAATTTCTGATCCAGGAGCGAAACAAGCAATAACTGCATCCAGCAGATCATTGATGTTTCGGCCATGCATAGCTGAGATTGGGATGGGGTCACCCAGTCCCAAATTATAAAACTCATAATATTCAAGTTGTTTATCAAAATTCTCTACTTTATTAGCAGCCAGCACTACCGGTTTCTTGCTTTTACGCAATAGATCCGCCACCTGTTCATCTTCACTGGTTAATCCGTCATGGGTATCCACCATAAAGAGGATTACATCTGCTTCTTCAATAGCTATTTCGGCCTGCAATTTGACCTCCCTGGTAAAGATGTCGCCTTCATCAAAGCGTATCCCGCCGGTATCAATAATGATAAATTCCCTTCCTTCCCAATCTGAGATATCATAAAGCCTATCCCGGGTTACACCTGGAATATCCTCAACGATAGCCTTGCGGGCTCCGACCAGACGGTTAAAGAGTGTTGATTTGCCCACATTGGGTCTGCCAACAATTGCTACTACAGGTTTTGCCAATTTTTTATTCCTCCAAAAGTGTATTACACTTTGTTAATCTGCCAATATGGCTTCAATAAGGCTGCGGGCGCTGCCATCTGTTATGCGAATGTCAGCTCCGCTTCTTTGCTTGATATCTTCCAGGCAGATGTCATCCAGCAATACATCCTGACCTTCACGGAACAGGACTTCAGAAATGATAACCCTCTTATCTATATATGATTTGCCTAAGCCGGCAATGATATCATTGCCGGTCAGCAAACCGGTTACAGATACCCCTCCGCCAAAAAAACGATTCTCTACCGGAATCAGTTTAACCGATAGTCCCTGTATCTGATTAAGGCGCAGGACAGGTTCATGTAATACTTGCTCAGCCGACCTGCCCACAATTATATAGGCTTCACGTTTACCCGCCGCCTTAGGTAAAGATGGCTCTAGTTCTGCAAACTCATCCAGTAAGATTCTGGCCAGACCAATACCATTTTCGACCTGACAATAATCATCATAATATTCAGTCTGGGGCAAGTCAACGAATGCGCGTAAATAAAACTCATCAGCCAGGTATACTAGCCCAATCCCCAGTTTTTTTCTAAATGCTTGTTGATAAGTTTCAACCTTTCGAATTGTCTGTAAGCAATCTTCCGCTGTTAGCGCTCTAAGGACAGTAAGTTTATCCCTATGACCAGTTAACCCTACCGGTACTATTCCTATAGAAGCAACTCCGGGATATATCTCTGCTAATCCCTCTATGGTCTCATCTAGAATTTCTCCGTCGTTCCATCCGGGACACAAAACAATCTGGGTATGAACCCTTATACCAGCATCGTCAAGCCTCTTCAGGTCATTTATAATATTCCCGGCCTGCTGGTTTTTTAACATTTTCTTTCTCAAATCAGCTTGAATACAATGAACAGATACATAGAGAGGGCTGAGCCGCATTTCAATTATTTTGTGCCAGTCTGTTTCGGTGAGATTAGTCAAAGTAATAAAATTTCCGTATAAAAAGGAATGGCGGTAATCATCATCTTTAATATAAAGGCTTTTACGCATATGAGCAGGAAGTTGGTCCACAAAACAGAAGATACAACGATTGCAACATGATTTCATGCGATCAAATATTGGTTCTGCAAAATGAAAGCCTAATTCTTCGTCATAGTACTTCTCTATCTCCAGAGACCATAATTCCCGATTTTCTTTTTCTATTTCCAAAACTAAATAATCATCCTGGGAATAAAACCTGTAGTCAAGAATATCGTCGACAGGATGACCATTTATAGAGAGCAATATATCGCCCGCTTTTATTTCCATTTCTTCGGCTATACTGCCTTTCTCTATATCATAAATTGGAGCTGCCATCATTTATCCCTTCGCTTAACATAATCATATTGATTAATTATCCTCTAAAAGTATAGTGTTAGCAAGGAATACAAATGGTCTGGTGTGTTTGTATCGCCAGACCATGAATACTTAACCAGGGTTTGGACATGATATTGCCCTATCCTCAGTTTGAGTCGATTCTTTCTCCTTACTCATTATACTCCTGCATTAAAGTCGTTATTTTCGTAAATATGGATCAAAAAAAGTGACTTCACCTGCATAACCATTACAGGCAAAGTCACTTATAAGTATTGCAATTATTATTCTCACCCATTTTTCGACAGAAAAGGGGCAAGACTCAGTTTATTAATAAACTACTAATACTGGTCTGGTTGACATCTGAACAACCTTTTGACTAACACTTCCCAATAATATACTGCCTAAGTTTCCTAAGCCTCTGCTGCCCATAACAATCAAGTCAAAACCTTGTTCATGGGCATATCTGTATATTGTCTCGCCCGGATCTCCTTCCAGGATATCAGTCGTATATTCAATGCCATCCAGCTTTTCTTCTTGTTTAATTTTATCCAAAACTAATTTGCCATGATCTCTAAAAACCTGTAGCCACTGTTCAACTGATTCTGAAGAAACAGTTGGACGTTCGATAAAATTGTAGGCTTTGGTATTAACAACATAAATAAGTTCTAATTTACTGCTATATTGACCAGCTAATGAAAGAGCCATCTTTAACGCTCTTATTGATTGTTCCGACCCGTCAACCGGCACCAATATCTTTTCAAACATACTAAAACCTCCTTTATTATAACAAATGGCAAATAAAACATCCGTGCTATAATTGATTTTCAAGTCACCAGTGATATCCATGATCAGATACCCTAACTTATGTAGGGTTTAAATAAATCATTTTAATCACCACCTTGTTAAACCATTTTATATCAGCAAAATATATACACACCTGACATGTATATAAAAGCTCAGCGTTTATTATTATGTTTATACTTTGACTTTCTTTTATTATATATTGACCATATTATAACACAACCCCATGATTTAACAGACTAGTTTATAATCTTTGCTACCTGTTGATTTATGTACGTTGTTTCAAATCTAAGGAGATAAATAATTATAGGGAGAGTAAAGAATTTTAATAACTTAAAGCGGGATATTCGATGAAAAAAATATAATAACCTTTCTCGTTTGATAAAGATCGGCTTTACTATTAAATCTTGTTCAGAGCAACCCAAAATCCGGACCAGTTGTTGGATCGAATTTGCCGACATTTGCAGATTCAACCCCACTCCAAGAGAATAAATCTTATTGGAATGTTCATCCTGGTCCAGAAATAATGGATAACCCCAGTTTTCTTTGCTAAGGTCGCCCCAGTACTTCAGGTTTGTAAAATCAGCCGGGAACGCTTTATTTACATATAGATGGGCAGCAATTAGGGTATGATAAATACCTGTGGTACCTAAAAAAAGCAGGTTTTTATTGTTCATGTGACCTGGATATTCTTGTTATTACGCATAACTTTAATGCGAGTTATTTCAACCAGATTGACCAATTGATTGAATGCCTGCCGTGTTCCCCAGGTTACTACTGGCCTGCCCACTAAAACCAATTTAAGCCGTCTGGAGGTAAAACCTCCAATTTTCATGCTCCAATTTACTCTGTCCATACAATTAACCAAAACAAGCTGATCGCGCTTGCCCAGTATCTCTGCCACTCCCATCAACACCTGGCTATATCTGTTGCCCATGCTCTTTTTGCCTAGAACATATACTTCGTTGCCAAATTCATCCGTTCCCATGTATCTAATTGTGCCGAAATCTGCATCAGTAGTTTTATCATAATAGGGTATCTCTAATAATTGCTCATTGGTTGGAATCCCGGACTTATTTAACATCCCCAAATGTAGCGCTGCAGCGGTTACAGATGAATGGGATCCGCCAAAACAATGGTATATTATTTTCATACTAGCACCGCCTATATCAACAGTCAGTTCAATCAAGCATTATTTTGGTGATGAACCACGGTTCAGAAGGAAAAACCCGCCCACTGCCGCAGCAATTACTACCAGTATAATAAGGATAGTCGTACCTGCATTTTGGCTATCTGCAGCCGGCTTCTTGGCAGGAGAAGCTTGATTAGAGCCTGCTTCTGTGCCAGCCGCCGATGTTACTCCCAAAACTGTCGGTAATACTTCCGCAAACATTTTTACCCCTTTTTCTGCCGCAGCCTTATCATTGGTATGTGCTCCCACCTCAATCAGCATAGCGCGCGGACTCAAATCTTGATTGTAGGCACCTTTGCCAATAAAGATTCCCTCAGATAATCCGGGCAGCTTTTTATCCATAGCTGCCTTGATTCTTTTAGCAAATTCCATATTGGTATTAACGGTAGGATTAGTTCTGCCCACCACCAGCTTTATTTTAGTAACCGCCTGACCGTTTACATTGGCCTGGTATTCGCCGGGCGGAACTGCATCCCTATGAACATCAATAATTGCCGCCGGTGTTTTCTTAATTAGACTGGCTGCTGTCCTGCGAGAGCGATTATACGCATTTACATCATGGGGATTATGATTGTTTTTACTGTATTCCACATTAAATCCCAACGACTCCAGTTTTGATACAAAAGCCGTCCCAACATCATATATCCCGCCATTGCCCTCTATACTTTCTTTTCCGTCGCTGGGCACGTAAGATTCATCACTGTGGGTATGATAAACAGCTATAAGAGGCTTCTGATCTTTGTTTATAACCGCCAATGCAGGGTCAAACATACTCGCCTGGGCTGAGTTATCGCTTATCTCCGGCATAAGCTCCTTACCCTGATAAATGCAGTGTGCGGTATCACCCTTAATTTCTGTGACCAGATATTTGGAATTATCAGCAGCTATATAGATATCTCCGGCGTAAATCTGGTGAGCTGTCTGATGAATGATGTCCAGATTTTCGTTTACCATTACATAATGCTCGCCAGCAGGTTTTTCTATCTCCACAGCCAGCACTAAAGCACTTGGAATCATAAACAGAAAACATAAAAGCGCACTGCAAATAAAACGTTTATTATTCATCACCTTCACCACTTTCCTTCTTCAGCTCATTAGACATCGGCTTTTGAACCGGTTCCGGTTCACGCAGGTTTTTTATTAATTCGGGCGGCCTATCCTCTGTAACAGGCCCTCCCTGCATTCTTTCCAGGCTTTCCCCAATTAATTCGGCTAACAGCACCGCCAATATTCCTGCTAATATCAAAGAATCAAATGCCCCAGCCCCGCCCACATGGACCGTTCCTGCCAAACCTGAGCGCGTCAGATACATATACTGTGTAACATCCAGAGACAAAACCCCCATAACCGCTGCAAAAAATGAACCTCTCCGGGAGCGCCCGGCCAGATAACCTACTATACCTGCTACCAGCGGATAAATGTAAATGGGATCAATAAATATCTCTTCCGGGGTTGCCCCCATATACCTGCCGGCAATATACAGTGCCAAACCGGTCACAACTGCGGCAATAAAGGACCGAATTTTTTCAAAACCGGTACCGGCTCCCAACCATACATAAAGTGCTAATATAACTGCAATCGAACCACCCAAATTGATGGTTAACCTGGAAGTAAGCGGTATATCAATAAAACTGCCAATAATTATGGCAGCAATTACCGCTAAAGCTGATTTGTCATTCATCCTAAGCTTATCCAAAACCCGGTGAGCAACCCCAAAATAAATAAGAATAGATACGACTACCAGCGCAATTAAGCCTATAGGGAAATTGTTCATCTTATCTTTCATCCTTTCCTAATCAGTTTTAACCAGCGCCCAACAGCTTAATAATTGAGCACGGTTTCAGATATTATATTTCCCCATTGGATGGTTATTATGTGAAAAAAAAAGGAAGCAAGCTAGGCAAGGGTAGGCAAGGGGACGGTTCTTTTGCCTGCACTTATTTTTGCCGTTCAACTGTGCTTTTGTTTTTCCCAGTAGGGTTGCGATGGTTCGCTGCGATAGGTTTGT
>JAQVWS010000041.1 GCA_028709585.1 Syntrophomonas sp.
AGCGTGCTTTCGCTAAGGCATAGGGAGCTCCGCTCATGTTTTCCATCCCGCCGGCCAGAACTACGTCTGCATCTCCAGCTTTGATAATTTGGGCTGCCAGGCTAACTGCTCTTAATCCGGATCCACATACCTTGTTGATGGTAAATGCGGTAGTTTCTACCGGCATCCCTGCCTTGATCATGGACTGACGGGCTACGTTCTGGCCCTGGGCCGCCTGGATTACGCAGCCAAATACTACTTCTTCAACCTGTTCCGGTTTAATGCCTGCTCTTTTAACTGCTTCTGCCATGGCTATACTGCCGATCTCTGCAACCGGCATATCTTTTAGAGCACCATTAAATGTTCCAACTGGTGTACGGCATGCGCTTACAATTACTACTTCTCTTGACATATAATTAATCCCCCTCAAATTATATTAATTAAGTATGCTATTAAAACCAAATAAAACACTATTTATAATCAAAGAACCCTTCACCGGTCTTGCGTCCTAATTTGCCCGCCCGCACCATTTTAACCAACAACGGACAGGGGCGATACTTGGAATCACCAAACTCTTTATACAGGGTCTCCATTATCTTAAGGCAAATATCTAACCCTATCATATCCGCCAGTGCCAGAGGCCCCATCGGATGTCCGGCGCCAAATTTCATAGAGGTGTCAATATCAGCTGCATTGGCTACACCTTCCATTAACGCATACATTCCTTCGTTCAGCATTGGAATCAAGAGGCGATTTACTACAAAGCCCGGTGCTTCATTAATCTCCACCGGAGCCTTCCCCATCTTTAAGGCAATGTCTTTGATAGCATCAAAAGTAGCCTGACTGGTGGCAGCTCCACGAATTATCTCAACCAGTTTCATAGCCGGTACCGGGTTGAAGAAATGCATACCAATCATCCTGTCAGCTCTACCGGAAGCAGCGCCAATTTCAGTTATGCTCAACGCAGAAGTATTGGAAGCCAGTATACAATCCGGCTTACAGAGAGAATCCAATTCTTTAAATATGGATTTCTTGATTTCCATAACTTCAATGGCAGCTTCAATAACCAGATCACAATCAGCAGCGGCCGCCATGTCTACCGTACCGGAAATTCTTCCTAAAACTGCGTCTTTTACAGCAGCTTCCATTTTGCCTTTTTCAACTAATTTGGTAAGATTTTTAGTTATACCTTTTAATCCATTGTCTACAAACTCTTGCTTGATATCCCGCATAACTACATCAAAGCCTGCTTGCGCAGCATTCTGAACAATACCTGCTCCCATAGTACCTGCACCCAAGACCATTATTTTCATAGTCCAATACCTCCTGTAGTTTTTTGCTTTACTTTTTATAATAGTTAATAGTCAGCCTGGATTATTGTTATAAAATATCTCCCCCTTTGTTGCTAAATAATCACTTATACTTTAATCTGTTTTAAGACTGCAGACAATTTGATATAATGTATAGAATTAACCGTATAGTTTTGCTTGTTATTATTTTAACAAGCAATTTATGTGCCACTTTTAATTAATTTATAAAATTTTGGTTAATATCCTTTAATAAACACCAAAATATATTATTATTTTCACAACCATATTTAAGAAAAACGTTGCCGCAGAGGAGTTGAAATAAATATGCGAACATTGGTAGCAACAGTCTTATACAACTCAAAGGGCAAGGAGATATTTTGTACTGCCAAAAAGATAAATGATCAGCACTTGGATTATATACGCGATGCAAATCGCCAGGACCTGGAAGCAGTTGGCTTTGTTTTTATTAAAATGTTATCCCTGGAATATCCCAATGTTAGAGGATACGCCATATTCTTTGAAGGCCATGTAAACGACATAATGCCGGCCCTAAAGGCAATGGCGTATAAATAGAAAGAAGAGGATTAACTCCATAACCCAGTTTTTATTGTCATTTTAAATAATTCTTACAAATCTGCGCTTGCCAACCTGAATGACCATGTTTGTTTCCAAGTGTACGTCTTCCAGTACATATTTCTCACCATTAACCTTTACCGCTCCCTGTTTAATCATGCGCCTGCCTTCGCTGGTAGTGTCCACTATGTTGTGTTCACTTAAAAATTTAGGCAGCCAGACATCTTTTTCACTCACCTTAATCTCAGGAATATCAGCTGGTATATCTCGGTCCGAATAGACCAGTTTAAATCTATTCATAGCCTGAACTGCCAGTTCAGCATTATGGAAAGTGGTGATAATTTCAACAGCCAGTCTTATTTTCGCATCGCGGGGGTTTAATTCTCCCGCTGCCATCTGATTTTTCATAGTCTCGATTTCAGCAGCAGGCACACGAGTTAGTAGTTCAAAATACCTGCAAATCAGGGAATCGGTTATGGACATAGTTTTACCAAACATCTCATAGGGCTCATCATTAACCCCAATATAGTTCCCCAGGCTCTTACTCATTTTCTGTACCCCATCAGTGCCTTCCAATATAGGCATCATCAAAGCCACCTGTGGTTCAAAACCATATTCCTTCAATAGATGTCTGCCTACCAAAAGGTTAAATTTCTGATCCGTCCCTCCCAGTTCAACATCAGCTTGTAAGGCTACAGAATCAAAACCCTGCATTAACGGATACATAAACTCATGCACTCCGATAGGAAGTCCCTCTTTGTAGCGTTTCTCGAAATCGTCTCTCTCCATCATTCTGGCCACTGTATATTTACCTGCTAATTTCAATACGTCAATCATATTCATAGTCATAAGCCATTCGCTATTAAAGTGCATCATGGTCTTGTCCTTATCCAGGACTTTAAAAATCTGTTCCTGGTAAGTACGTGCATTTTCTATAATCTCTTCTTCACTAAGCTGTTTGCGGGTTTCCGATTTACCGCTGGGATCTCCGATACGGCCGGTAAAGTCGCCAATAATCAAATGCACCTCATGGCCTAGATCCTGAAATTGGCGAAGTTTATTTAATACTACTGTATGTCCCAGATGTATATCAGGAGCAGTTGGATCCAACCCCAGCTTTATCCGTAAAGGTTTCTGATCTCGCAGCGATTTCTCGAGCTTTTTCAGCATATCATCCCGGGGCAAAATCTCAACTGCCCCACGCTCAATTTGCTCCATCTGCATCCGAGCCTGGTCTTTTATCGTTAATTTATCCATTTCATTACCCCCTTGCCATAAAAAATCATAGCATATTAATTTATGAATGTGCAATAATTAGACCTGCCAAGGTGTATTTACAGAATATAAACTCATTTGTGACTACGGCAGGATTTTAATATTATTTGTCTAATAATAAATAGATGTAGTCAATCAGGAGGGCTTTACCGATAATGGCTAGTGATGATGGAACTATTAAATATACCCCCAACAAGCGTAAGAAAAAGCCTACCCGCCGCAAAAGCTGGCTGCTAATTCTTTCGATGCTTTTTTTGGTGGGAATTGGATCTCTTATTGGTGTAGTTATGTTTATTGCTACCGATTTGCCAACTTTTGACCCCCAGCAGCTATCGGGAGCCAATACAACTATGCTGTACGATGACCAGGGCCAGGTATTTTCCCTGCTCCATGCAGGCGAAAACCGCACCGAAATAACTTTGGATAAAGTACCGGTTGATTTAGTAGAAGCTTTTATTGCCACTGAAGACAAGGAGTTTTACAACCACCACGGAGTTAATTTTAAAGGCATAGCCCGGGCATTGCTCAGAAATTTCCAATCAGGCGATATGATGGGTCAAGGTGCCAGTACCATTACTCAACAGCTGGCCCGAAACTCTTTTCTAACCCTGGATAAAAACTGGGAAAGAAAAATCAAGGAGATGTTTATAGCTTTTAAGCTGGAAGCAACCTATTCCAAAGAAGAGATCCTGGAGTTATATTTAAACAAAATACCTTTTGGGGCAGGGGCTTACGGGGTGCAGGCGGCTGCCACAACCTATTTCGGCAAGGATGTAACCAATTTAACCTTGCCTGAATCTGCTTTATTGGCGGGGCTGGTGCAAAGCCCCAGCAATTATAACCCCTTTTCTCATTTGGACAGAGCAAAGGCCAGACAAAAAATGGTGCTCAACAGTATGGTTAACAGCGGGTTTATATCTGAATCTGAAGCAACTAAGGCTCATGATACCCAGCTGCATTTGGTAAAAGCCCAAAATTTAACTGCCAAGTACGGGTTTTTCAGAGATGCGGTGTTGGAAGAAGCCATAGAAATACTCTCAGGTATCAAGGGTTATGAAGATGCCGATAACGCAATATACCGCTCCGGGCTGAATATATATACGACCATAAACGCCCCTTTACAAGCATATGCGGAGGAATATTTTAAGAATCAAGCCAACTTCCCTGCCAGTAACAAGAGCGGCCAAAAAATCCAGGTAGGTATGGCTGTGGTGGAAAACGACAGTGGCGACGTCAAAGCTATTATGGGAGGAAGACAATATGAGCAGCAGCGCGGTTTCAACCGGGCTACTGATGCCTATAGAATGCCAGGTTCATCAATAAAGCCATTAACTGTATTCTCCCCCGCTTTGGAACAAGGTAAAATGCCTTTTACCGTTCTGGATGATTCTCCTATTTCTTTTAAAAACAGCACCGGAATTTGGTCCCCACAAAACTATGATGGTAAATATAGGGGACTTATAACCATGAGGACTGGGGTTCAGTATTCTATCAACTCCTATGCAGTACAGATGCTTGATCTGGTAGGCACACGTAAAAGCTTTGATTTTGGGCGTTCTTTGGGGTTAAGCCTGGTTGACAGCCCCGGTACCAATGACCTTAATCTGGCAGCATTAGGATTGGGAGGTCTTACCAAAGGTGCCACTCCTTTGCAGATGGCAGCTGGATACAGTAGCTTTGGAAATTCTGGTATATATAATAAGCCACATTTCATAAATAAAATTACCGATAACAATGCAATCGTAATTTATGAATATCAGTATCAGCCCAAGCGGGTCATGAGTGAACAAACGGCCTGGCTGATGACCAGTATGCTTCAGACGGTGGTAAGTTCAGGAACTGGAACTAACGCCAAAGTTGCTAACGTTCCTACCGGTGGTAAAACCGGAACCTCGGAAGAATTAACCGATGTTTGGTTCTGCGGGCTTACCCCGGCATATTCCGGAGCGGTATGGATGGGATATGATGATCAAAAATATAAAATGCAGGCTGTCTATGGTGGGGGTCACCCTGCCCTGATGTTTAAGGCCATGTTAACAAAAGCCCACCAGGGTGTTAAGGCGGGTAGCTTTTCCATGCCTGGGGGTATTGTTCAGGTGAGTGTATGTTCTAAATCCGGCAAACTTCCCTCGGAAAGTTGTCCTCAAGATTCAATCATAAGTGAATATAGTCTGAGCAGTGCCGTACCGACAGAAACGTGTTCAACTCATCGAACTATAGTTGTTTGTAATGAGTCAGGAGAATTAGCCACCAAGTATTGTCCCGATACTCAGGTTATTTCTGGAGTTATGACCGGAGAACACAGTGCGGAACAAAATAAAATACCAACTGAACAGTGCACCCTGCACACCAGTTTCAATCTGTCAGGCCTTATGAAAAATATGGCAGAGGTTTGCACCGATCCCCGTCACAATGGCCAGCAATATAAAGCTAATAAAGCTAATCCGGCTCAATCGGGTGGCTGCCCGGAAGAATATATTGAAGAAGTAGTACTGCAGCCTGAGTTTGAACTCCCGCCCTGCCCGCTGGAAGACCACCAGGTTAAGAAGATCAAGGCTCAGGATTTAGTTGATAAGATTCTGCCTTAAATATTAAAACGCTAAAAACAGGATGTTTATTTGAAGTATATAACAGTTACTCCATAGCCCCCTTCTTCCCGCATGCCATCACGAAATTCCCTGATATATCGATGCCCTTTTAAATAGGAACGAACCGCGGTTCTTAACGCTCCGGTTCCCTTGCCGTGAATCACCTGTGCCTGACTTAATCCCGCCAGGTTTGCGTCCTCCAGGTATTTATCCAGATCATTCAGGGCATCATCAGCATATTTGCCGCGCAGGTCTATTTCCGGCGAGATATGCTTAGTTTTGTCCAAAAATGTTGCCCTTTGAGGCTGAACTATCTTTTCCTCTGTCAGGGCAGCAACCGCCGGCTGAAGCTGTTCTTTAGCAACGGTAAGCTTGACACTGCCGATCTGTATGGCCATATCTCCCTGAGCATTGGGTCCTTCCAAAACATACCCGGTTTGGTTGATACTCTTTACCAAAACATAATCGCCGACTTTTATATCATGGACAGTATGAGGGTCTTCTGCAACTGATATTGTTACCTGTAGATCTTTTATTTTCTTGCTTTTCTTCTCCACTTCATGCCATTTTGGCGGCTGGCTTTTCTCCTTAAGCAGTTCCTTAAGCTCATCTATAGCCTCGTTGGCTTCTCTCTTTATTTGCCGCACATAGCTATCCGCTTCCTGTTTAGCCCGTTGCAGCAGATTAAACTGTTCATTATCGAATCTAGCTTTTTCATTCTCCAGCAGCTCTAGCTCCCTGGCCAGATTTCTCTGTCCTTCCTCTAATTTCTGGCTGCTGATATCAAAATTATACCGGCTTTCCTTCAACTGGCGAATCATGTTGCCGATTTCCATTTCTCTTTCCGGAACCAATTCCCGGGCTTTTTGCACTAACGATTCATTTAGGCCCAAGCGCAGAGCTATTTCAAACGCGTTGCTCTGGCCGGGGGTACCAATAGTTAACTCATAAGTAGGCTTTAAGGTTACCGGATTGAATTCCACACAGGCATTTTCTACCCGCTGGTTCTGATAGGCAAAAGTTTTTAATTCGCTCTGGTGAGTGGTTATGACTACCCGGGCATGTTTTTCCTTCAGCGCTTCAAGAATGGCCCGAGCGAGAGCGGCTCCTTCAACAGGGTCGGTGCCAGCGCCTAACTCATCCAGCAAAACCAAGGAATTAGCGTCAACTTTACTTAAAATATAGATGATATTTTTCAGATGAGATGAAAAAGTGCTGAGGGACTGCTCGATGCTTTGCTCATCACCGATATCAACAAATATATTGTTAAAAACTGAAATCTCGCTGTTTTCGCGAGCCGGTATAAAAAGCCCACACATGGCCATCACGGTTAAAAGCCCAATGGTTTTCAAAACTACTGTTTTGCCGCCAGTATTAGGCCCGGTTATAACCAGAATGTCAAAGCTTTTGCCGAGAGTAACATTAATCGGTATCGCCTGACTGCCTAAAAGAGGATGACGGGCTCTGCTGATTTCAATCCGGCCTTTATCATTGACCAGAGGCCGATAAGCATTCATGTCAAACGCCAGATGAGCCCGGGCAAAAATCATATCCAGGTTAGATAATATTTTCAGGTTCAATAATAAGTCGTCGGCAGCAAAAGCTACCTCAGAACTCAGCTCACGTAATATGCGTTCAACTTCCCTTTTTTCTTCGATCTCCAATGTTCTAATCTTATTATTCAACTCTACCACCGCCAGGGGCTCAATATATACAGTAGCACCGCTGGCTGACTCATCATGTACTATTCCCTTAACGTTATGGCGGTGCTCCTGTTTGACTGGAACCACATAACGGCCGGCCCGCTCAGTTATTAACGATTCCTGCAGAAGGCTTTGATTATTGCCTAACCGAATAAAGTTCTGCAGATACTCTTTAATGCGCTGACGTGCCGTCTCTACTTGCTTTCTAATGTTTTTAAGAGCGGGCGATGCATCATCTCTGAGAACTCCTTCTTCAGCAATGGCATCCAGAAGTTGTTTTTCCAAATTATGATTATCACTTATATCTGCTGCGATCGCATTAATTAATGGAGTGGAAGCATTACTGCAATATTTTAAAGTTAGTCTGGAAACCCGCAACAGGCGATATACATCATATAATTCCGAAGCAGATAAAATACCAGCTATCCGCGCCTTACCCAATTGTTTTCCCACTGGTTTAAGGGAGCCTAAAAAAGAAGGTTCGCCGAAATGCAATAATGACATGGCCTCCTGGGTCTCGTCCAAACTATTTCTTACTTCATTTATTCCAGTAGAGGGCTGAAGCTTAAGAGCCAGCTCCCGTCCGCCTTCGGAGTATGCCCGCAATGCCAACTGCTCCATAATTTTACCAAATTCCAATTTCTCTAAAGTAGTTACATCCATGTCTATAATACCCCTCTATAATAATGGCCTTTAGTAAAAGGAGATGAACTTACTGCTGCTAAATCCTGCTGATAATCACCCAGATTAGGCTTGTTTCCCTTTAAGAGCTCATCTAAGGCTTGTCTATATAGTGTTACCGTACCGGTCAGCTGGGTTGCAGATAATCGCCGGGCTTCAATCCGCAGGCTGGCAGGCTTCAGGGCCATTATTGATGGTAGATCCGTGATCATACACAGGGTGCGGGAATTAAAAAGGTATAAACGGCAGTTGCTGTCTGTTGCCAGCGGAAATTCGTAACCTAATCCATCAACTAAGCGATAGCTGTTTGTCCTGCAAGGCACCGGGCACTTGGTACCACCGCCCAGTAAACTGCCCAGCAGGCAATGCTGAGATACCAGCAGGATTAATTCGCCATGTATACACAACTCGGCCTTACTTAAGTCAGTAAAGTTCTGCAAGCGGCTCAAACTCAATTCCGGAGAAAGACATGCGCAGGTTATGCCCTGCTGCAACAGATAACGCAAAGAATATCGGTTAAATACATTCAGGCTATAATCCGTCATCAGATTAAAACCCTTCTTAATCCCCCATTTAAGATCTGCCCAACTGGCAATCATAAATGAGCCAATACCTCCATCGGCCAATTTCTCGCCTATAAGGTCTTCGCCGGGTTTCCTTATTCGGGGCAAAAGCGGTACTATCGACTCAGAATAAGTTTCCCGGGACCTTTTCATAAAAATTACTTTACCCGTTTGCTGGTGGCCTAACCCATCCATGCCCAAATAAACTCGATCGGCTCCACTTTGGAGCGCTAGCTCCGCCTGCTCCCTGTTGCTGACCGCTACCGATAATAATGGCCGCTGACTTTTTCCGGCCACCGAATCTTGCAGGAACTCATTTTTTCGATTCCAATACTCTTGGGCATCTGGTATGTCAACCTGTTTTGAGCGCAGAATCTTCTGCAGCAGTTGATCAGCAGCCTGACGCCGGGTTTCATTTATATCACTAAGGGGAACCATCAGATTCATATCCCCGCTTATTTTCAAATTCCTAAGTACAAAGGGCGTATTGCCTAACCTGCCAATTTTGGCTCTTAATAGTTCAGCATCCAGAGGATGCCCGGCAGATGGTTGGGCTGGGTGGGCGGTTTCTAACTTCACCTGCTCCCCCTTATCATCAATCAATACGATTTGCATAGGCTTCCCTGGGGCTAGATTTACCTCAGCATCTATGGGCAGACCGGAATCCTTCTCCTTCCGGAAACTTGCTGTTGCCTCCGCTAATAACTTTTCATCATGGGTTTTAAAAACCCTGTCATTGGGGAATACCTTGCCTTCCAACTGCACTTCTATTATCTCGCCTGATTCAGCTTGCAGAACCTTCTTGCCCTCCACAAACATCTCCTTGATTATGCAAGCGGGGGAACGCCCTTGACTAACCCATACTGCCAACCCGTCGCCAAGGCTTACCGGTTCGGCAAGCTTAATGCGGGTGAACATATGGGGGCTTTGCTCAACTACCCGACCCGCATATATTCCGCGGTTATTTGGTCGCTTGGTACTTAAGAATTTATTGGCAGCGGGGATAAAATAACCCTGGCTAAAATTGCGATTAAATACTTTAAGGAGGTTGGCTTTTACCTTGGAATCAGGTCTAAAATCCGGGTTATCTTCCAATCTATCCAGTGATTGCCGGTAAGCCTTGGTTACTATGGCCACATACTCTGCCCGTTTCATTCTCCCCTCAATTTTCAAAGAGGTTACTCCCGCTGAATTTAGCTCAGGCAGATAATCTATCAGGCATAAATCAGCCGGACTCAAAAGATATCTGCCTTGATCAGCCAGTTGGACCTTTTTTTTATCGTTACCTTCATACAGGTCATAAGCAAGGCGGCAGGGCTGAGCACATCTACCCCGATTACCGCTTCTGCCGCCAATCATACTGCTGAACAAACATTGGCCTGAATAACTGTAACATAGGGCCCCATGTACAAAGACTTCCAGTTCCGCCTCGGCTGAATCTCGAGCTATGGCTGTTATTTCCGTCATCGACAGCTCCCGCGCCAGTACAATTCGCTTAATGCCCAGACCTGTCAGCAATGATACCCCCTCCTGGTTATGCACAGTCATCTGGGTACTAGCGTGGAGCCGCATACCCGGCAGGGTTGTGCGGACTGCATCCAACAGACCCATATCTTGAATGATTATGGCATCTGTTCCTATTTGCTGAAGCTTATATATATAATCTAAAACTTTTTCCAATTCGTCGTTATCGATAAGGGTATTTACCGTAATATAGACCTTTTTATCCCTTAAATGGGCGTAATCAATTGCCTCTCTAAGCTGATTATCATTAAAATTATCGGCCGACTGACGGGCACTATACATCTGCCCACCCAGATAAACAGCATCAGCACCATTTTTCATCGCGGCTATAAATGAATCCCAATTGCCGGCCGGAGCTAATAATTCCATCTAAAACCTACCTCCCGGTATTAAAACAAGCCGATTTTTCTGCGCCTAATTTCTCTAGTGATACAAAGCGTAATTATTATAACATAACTCTCTATTCCATTGGCTTAGAATTACGCTCCCAGGCTTCAATGCGATTACTCAAAGCGGAAATTTTATCATCAATATTCTTAAGAGTGAGAGCTAAATCAAAACTTACCTCATCTTCGGGTGTATCATTATTATGATTAAATATCTCCTGGCGGGAAACCTGGTCAACAGTAAGCCAGGAACTACGATTGGCTTTTTTTATTCCCAGATCTCTCCGGGTTACTGATTCTTCTTCTTCTTTCAGTATAACACTGAAGCCGCCGCATGACTCCAGTATGCCCTTCTCTACATCGTTAATATCTCTGACTCCTTGTTTTCTCAGTTCCTGCAACAAGTCATCAACATTAAATTTCTCCCGGGCCAGGTTTTCTTTGATGATTTTACCGTTATCAATCAATGCCACTGGTTTGCCAGTTATAAGGTTGGATAAACGAGAGTTTTTTAATGCCAGGTAACCCATCAAGGATTCCAGAAAAGCCAAGGTAGCTAAAACAACAATACCTTCATAATAAGGCATGCTTCTATCCATTGCTACTGAAATGACAGTATCACCAACTCCGGTCATAATTACAAAATCAAAAGGCCCCAGTTCGCCCAGAGCCCTTTTCCCTAAAAAGCGAATCATAATCAGCGCAAGAAAGTACATTCCTGCAACTCTCAAAGCAAACTCCAACATGGATGTTCCTCCTTATAGAGTATTCTAATTTAGTATTTCGCTTCTAACTTTGCGATTATTCGTACCGTGTTTTGTATGCTTAGAGATATGTATCCCTATGAGCCATATTAGCTATTAAAAACATCTCTTTAAATAAAATATGAGGACATACCTGAAGGGTAATATCCTCATACTAATAATTATTAATGTGGGCAAGCATGGTTATTTTTTGATGTATGCCTTAATTTCTTCCCAACTCCAGGTATTAACAACATCTTTTTTTTCCAGCCATCCCCTGCGTGCATTCATTAATCCGTATTTTATTAGTTTTAAATCTTGCTTATGATGAGCATCGCTGTTAATTGCAATCTTAATATTATATTCCCGCGCTTTCCTGGCTAGTTCAGCATCAATATCCAGCCGGTCCGGGTGAGAATTCATTTCCAAAATAACTCGGTTCTTGGAGGCTTCATCCAGTATCCGGTCATAATCCAATTCATAAGCTGGACGGCGGTTAAGCAGACGGCCGCTTAAATGCCCGATAATATCAACATTTTCATTTTTCATGGCCTGAACAATCCGGTCGGTTTGTTTTTCTTTTTCAAGTCTGAAGTTACTATGTATTGAACCTATTACAATATCCATTTCTCTCAGGGTTTCTGCGCTGAAATCCAAACTCCCATCCTTAAGAATATCTGCTTCCGTGCCCTTTAATATCTTAATCCTATTATCTGCTGCGTTGAGCTGGTCTATTTCCTGGCCTTGAGCCATTAAACGCTCTTCATTCAGCCCTCCGCTTATAGGCAGTGAACGGGAATGATCAGTTATAGCAATATAAGAGTAATTAAGGCTGTCAGCCATCTGGGCTATTTCAGCGATTTTGCCGGACCCATCACTCCAATTGGAATGAACGTGCAGATCCCCCTGGATATCATCCTCATTAACAAGCTGAGGCAGGCTATCCTCAGCAGCCGCCTCAATCTCTCCTTGATCTTCTCTTAGTTCAGGAGGTATATAGTCTAAATTATAAAAACTATATACCTGGTATTCGCTTTGATAATCCTTAGCTGCATCTCTGTTGTTAAGAATCTGCAGATGTTTTATATGATCCTTGGAGCCGGTAGTCCTAAGTAAAGACTTATAGTAATCCTTATCAGCAACGATAATCACCTCAAAGGGAATATTATACTGTAAAAGGCCTTCAATATGACCTGCCTCAGAATTTATTATTTGCTTTACAGCTCGAAAGTTAGCTGTATTATAACGCACCCCAGCTTCGTCCTCTGCGGATACCAGAATATCTATATCGCTGACCAACGGTTTTCCTCTTCTTATGCTTCCAACCAGAGCCGCATTTAAAACCTGCTCGCTTTCCTTAAGATGTGCCAATAATTCTTCGGCTATAGGAAGCACCAGGCCTAATGTATAATGTTTGTTCTCTTTCAGCATTTCTATGCCATTAATTATGGCACATTCAGTCTTGGCCCCGATCCCTGGCAGGGTTCGAATTTTTTGATTTAGAGCCGCCTGCAGAAGTTCGTTGATATCTATAATTCCTAGTTTTGCAAATAAGATCTGCACCGTTTTATGACCTATGCCGGGAATTGTTAATATGTCCAAGACACCCTGCGGCACTTCTTGCAGCAGGGCGTCATAATACTCTAAATTACCTTTATCCAACAGTTCTTCAATTTTGGCTTGAATAGCCTTGCCTACCCCGGGTATATCCCCCAGCAGTCCTTTCTTATAGAGGTAATTAATATTCTCATCCAGGCCGTAAATGGAATTAGCCGCCTGACGATAAGCTCTTACCTTAAAGGGATTTTCATCCTTGATTTGTAATATATCAGCTATATTATCAAGCGTTTTGGCTACTTCCCGATTGGTCATTCTTTAACCATCCTATTGCGCTTTTCTTCTTCCAGTACTTTTACCAGTTCATCGTAATCTTCCTGCAATTTATTTAGCTCATCGGCAAGATTCAGGGCTGTTAATACTGCAATCTTTGTGGTAGAGAGGCTGTGGTTACGCTGTCCAATCATTTTCATGCGCCGGTCCACATAATTAGCCAGCATCTCAATATAATCAGCGTTTTCGTTACCTTTTACAACATATTCCTGATCGTAAATCTCTACCGTAACCTTATTTATATTACTTTTTGCACCGTCCACCATATACCCTCCCTTTTTAAGGAATCATACAGCTACATGTTTCTATATAAATATTATAATTCCTTCCTTTCGTTAAAAGCCAGCAAAAAAACCTTGGCAAGTGACACTGATTTAACTTTGAATTATTATTGGCAAAGCTATAATAACTTTATCTTATTTTATAATGTCAAAAATCTTAATATTATAGTATAATTATTAATAGGTTCCATAATTTGCACAAAGATTAACAGCCTGTCGGCTTAAAATTGGAGTCACTGCCTGCCCAATGATGATTTGTTCCATGCAACCTGCTACGGATAGCCTACTGAAAGGAGTGATATTAAATCTAATATACTCTTTGTTAGTCTTATACATGAAAGGAAGGTTATTATGAATTCAAAAACACAAGAAAATTTAAAGAAATCATTCGCAATGTCAGAAAATCTAATTGAAAAATACTGGGATATGTTACAGGTTAGCCTGGGAAGTTTGTCCTGGAGTCAAGACCAACTGGAATCCATGACTAAAAAATATATGGAACAAAGTAAGCTCGCCCGCGAGGAAAACAATAAACTCATGGAAGAATTGATGAAACAAATAAAAAACAATCAAGTCCAACTACATAATATGGTTAAACAAGCAGTTAATACTACCATGGAGACAGTTGATGTTCCCGGTTATAACTATTTTGAAGAGCTTAGTAAAAAAGTGGAAGCATTGTCCAAAAAAGTTGATGAGCAGGAATAGTCTTCAACTTTGAAAGGGGCTTATAGATATGTCTGAGGATGGCAACAAAGATTCAACCACAAATAAGGAAGAAATCTATTTTCCTGATCTGATTGAATTATGGAAAGAGTTTTATTTTAAAAATGAGAATTCCTGGAGCGAAGTAATTAAGGACTATATTTCCCAGGATACCTTTGTTTCAATGCTGGACAAGACTTTGGATCATTATTTGAACAATGAGAAAATAATGCGGCAGAATATGGATAAATATTTTGAACGCAGTGCATTTCCTTCCAAAAAAGATATTGCCCGCATAGCGGAGATGGTTATTGCTGTGGAAGAAAAAGTTGAGGTATTGGATTATCAATTTGTTACCGCTTTTAATAAAATGGCTGATAGTATGCTTTCTATGGCCGATTCACAGAAAAAAATTAGTGCCGGAATTGACTTAATGCGGCAAGATATTGCTATCATGAATACAAAAATTGAACAGCTTGAAAAAAAGACTATTCCTGCAAAGAACACTACCAAGAAATCAGCACCATCTAAAACCAAGAAGAAAGATGCTGGTTCAGAAAGTGAACTGAACCTCTAGTTTGATAAACTTAAGGAGGTAGTTAGTAATTGATTGAAAATATATACAGCGAATTAAAAGTAGGCGATTCAGCTTATATTGAAAAGACAATCACCGAAACGGATGTTTATCAGTATGCAGGCATAACTGGTGATTTTAGCTGGCTGCACGTTAATGAGGTGCGCTCCCGCCAGGGCCACTTTAAAACCAGGATAGTACATGGTATGTTACTGGGGGGTCTGATTTCTACTGTAGTAGGCAACCAGATGCCAGGTTCAGGTACTATCTATGAATCGCAGAATCTCAGATTTATCAAGCCATGTTTTTTTAACGACACAATCAAAGCACGTACTGAGGTAACTGAGATAATGCCAGCCGGAAGAGTAAGGCTGAGAACTACCTGTTACAATCAGCGTGGTGAAATGATAATCGACGGCGAAGCTGTGGCTATACCTCCCAGGAAGCATGTTATTGTTGAAGGTTAATAATCTTGAGGCAAGAATTTTAATATAAAACTATTGGAGGATCAATATGAAGAAGAATCTGTTGCTGGTTGGTTCTGCGGATGAGATAGGAGCAAAACTTCAAGAGAATTATGATCAAATGCTGGACAGCACCAGGAAATGGGCAGAGATTCTAAGTTTTGATCCAGCTCCGCAAACAGGAATGTCGCCCAAAGACGTGGTGTGGACTAAAAACAAAACCAAACTTTACAGATATGTCAGCCCCAATGGATACAAATACCGTACTCCTGTGCTGATGGTTTATGCACTTATAAACAAAGCGTACATACTTGATCTTACTCCAGGGATGAGCTTGGTAGAATACCTGAATAATGCCGGTTTTGATGTATATTTGCTTGATTGGGGCGACTTTGAATGGGAAGATAGAAATTTGAATTTCGGCAATTTTGTTTTTGACTATATAGCTCGGGCGGTTCGTAAAGTATGCCAAATATCAAATTGCAACGAATTAAGTATTTTGGGTTACTGTATGGGGGGTACCATGACTGCCATGTATGCTCCTCTTTTCCCGCAGCCGATTATAAAGAACTTTATTGCTCTGGCAGCACCCTTTGATTTCAGCAATGCGGGCACTCAAAGCATTTGGATGAAGGCACCGGGCTTTAGTGCCGACCGGATCACAGATACATTCGATCTTATTCCTAAGGATTTCATCCAAACAGGCGTCATGATGCTAAGACCGGTTAACAACTTCCTGGGTACCTATTCGCGATTATGGAAATCTATCGATAATGGTGCCTCAGTGTTAGCCTGGAAGGCATTAGATAAATGGGTAAATGACAATATAAACTTTCCAGGTGAAGCTTACCGGCAATGGGTAAAAGAACTCTATCAGGAAAACAAACTGACGAAAAACGAGTTTGTAATTAAAGGCATGACGATTGATTTAGCCAAAATTAAATCTAATCTATTAGTTATGGCCGGAGAGAAAGATCATCTGGTCTTGCCTCATCAGAGCGAAGCCATTATGAATCTTGTGTCCTCGGAGGATAAAACCTACCGTGAACATCCAGTAGGACATGGCGGGTTAGTTTTTGGCAATTATGCCCTCAATAAATCATATCCATTTATAGCCGACTGGCTGGCCGCGCGTTCTTGACCGAGATATATAGCTTCTCCCGACAAGAATGCGGCGGCCATGCACTGCCGATGCGGTAGTATTTTTGTGTTCACCGTCAATTAATAAGTGTTTATAAACGACTCAGGTATTCATGAATAGAACGAGCAGCTTTTTTACCGGCACCCATCGCCAGTATTACGGTGGCTGCTCCGGTAACTATATCCCCGCCGGCAAATACTCCTGGTTTGGAGGTTACGCCATCATCATCGGCTACGATGTTACCCCATTTATTGGTTTGCAGATCAGGAGTAGTGGACTGAACCAGAGGATTGGGTCCTTGTCCGATAGCCATAACTACTGTATCTACTTCCATTTCAAACTCT
>JAQVWS010000042.1 GCA_028709585.1 Syntrophomonas sp.
GACCCGGCTGACACATTTGCGTTATTTATTGAATATTTAAGTATCAGGTCATCACTTTTAACAACTTTGACAGCCATTTTCCTGCAGTCCCATCCATGAAAAATTAGACGAAAAAATGTGCATATGTTTATTGACATGCAGAAGGAATGTGCTACAATTCTACATGTATGTTTTAGACCAAGGCATGAAAGGAGGTTGGGGAGAAACTATTAATGAAAGGGGGTCGACATTATTGCAGGCTTTAGGGAGACATGTCCTGGCTGAGGTTTACGGCTGTCGATTTGAAGCATTAAATGATATTCAAAAGGTAGAGGATATCATGGTAAATGCAGCTTTAGAGGCTGGTGCTGAAGTCAGGGAAGTGGTTTTCCACAAGTTTAGCCCACAAGGGGTTAGTGGAGTTGTAGTGATTTCTGAGTCTCACCTTGCGATTCATACCTGGCCGGAGTTGGGATATGCGGCGGTTGATGTATTTACCTGTGGTGAAAGAGTAAATCCCTGGGATGCATGCAACTATGTAGCGGAAGCATTCGGAGCGGAATATGTGAATGCCCAGGAAGTTAAAAGAGGATTAATGGTTGAACAGGAAGAGCGCTTGGTGGTAAATATTTAGGAGGGATACTATTTTAGTAGACCGAAGTAGTAGAAAGAATAACGATTTTAGCTAAGGCCTTACTTGAAAAACAAGTTGGGTCTTTTTTATTGGTAAAAAGATGTTATAGCTGAATTAGGAATTAATATGTCATTATAAGGCTGATTCATGTATTATAAATATGCAGTACATATAAAATATATCTATAGTGTGACAAACAAAAAAAACACTGCAGGGATTACGGGCATCAAGAAGAATTATTGGATAACAGATCGTCAGCAACACTAAGGAGGACATAATTCAATGGAGTTTATTTTCAGCCGGGATATACAAGCAGAATTATTGGATGTTGACAAACTTTTTAATAAGAGCCTGTCATCCTGGTGGGATGAGATAGATGTTTTTGCACAAGAATTGGATAGAGACTTAAGCCGTCGGTTGCTGCCTGCCATAATTATCAAAGCCTATCGCTGCCTGGGAATGGATAAAGAATTTTATATAAAAATGACCAGCCTTTATAAAATCATGGACTTCGCTAATAAAATTCATTTAACAGTAAAGGATGGAAAGGAAGGCCAGGAAAATAACCAGCAATTACAGTTTACTATTTTAATTGGCGACTATATTTTCGGCAAAGTGTTTAGTCTGCTGCTGGAAACTAGAGCTGAAAAGCTTTTGCCAGGTTTTGCTGCCATGATCTGCGAGATTAACGAAGGATTTATTGTACAATATAAGCTAAACGGAGCCCTGCAGGAAGTATTGGCTAGAACCAGGGCGCCTCTGTATAAAAACGCCTTTGCCAGCGCAGCCGACTTATCAGGATTATCACCTGATATAACCAGCATTTATGAAGACTTTGGTTATAATCTGGGCATGGCCTTGGAGCTTATCTATGTGTATGAGCAAAAGCAGTTGGCAGGAGGTTATTATTCTAATGCCAAGGAGCAGTTACAGGGTATGAACCAATATATTGACGCACTAAATCCAGAATTTGCAGGACTCATTGAGGAAATTGGCCGGGAAATAGGAGGCGAAATCTAATGGCATTTAAAGATCTACATGAATTTGTCAAGCTTTTGGAGGACAAGGGTGAATTAATTCGAATTAAGACTTTGGTTGATCCGGAGCTGGAGATAACTGAGATTACTGATAGAGTAAGCAAGGCTTATGGCCCAGCTTTGCTCTTTGAGAATGTAAAAGGTTCCCAGATGCCGGTTTTGATTAATGCGTATGGCAGCCCGGAACGCATGGCGTGGAGCCTTCAGGTTGAAAAGCTTGATGATATAGGGGACGAAATTATGAGTCTTATTCAACTAACAGACAATGTCCCCGATTCATTATGGGGTAAGGTTAAAATGCTGCCGATTCTGGCTCAACTTTCTTCATATTTTCCTAAGATTGTTAACGATGGATTATGTCAGGAAGTAGTATGTATGGAGCCATCACTGGACAAGCTTCCGATTCTTAAATGCTGGCCGGGTGATGCGGGCAGGTTTATAACTCTGCCCCAGGTTTATACTCGCGATCCCCACAACGGTAAAAGAAATGTCGGCATGTATCGTTTACAGGTATATGATCAGAATACCACCGGGATGCATTGGCATATTCATCATGATGGAGCGGAAAATTACCGTTTACATCAAAATGCTGGCAATTCACAGATAGAAGTAGCGGTAGCCCTGGGAGGAGATCCGGCAATTGCGTATGCAGCTACAGCACCACTGCCTAAGGAGATAGATGAATTGATTCTGGCTGGATTTTTGCGCAAGAAGCCGGTGGAATTGGTTAAATGTAAAACTATTGATATGGAGGTTCCGGCTGATGCAGAAATAATCCTGGAAGGCTATGTGGATACAAAAGAGAGCCGTATAGAAGGACCTTTCGGGGATCATACCGGTTACTACTCTTTGCCCGGTGAATACCCGGTATTTCATATCAAGTGCATAACTCATCGCCGTGATGCTATATATCCGACCACGATTGTGGGCAAGCCTCCTCAGGAAGATTGTTATATGGCGTTAGCCAGTGAACGTATCTTCTTGCCGGTTCTTAAAATGCAGATGCCTGAAATTGTTGACATGCATATGCCTATGGAAGGGGTCTTTCATAATTGTGTGTTTATATCTATCAAGAAGTCATTCCCGGGTCATGCCCGCAAGATTATGAATGCGGTATGGGGGATGGGACAAATGATGTTTTCCAAGTATGTGGTAGTGGTTGATGAAGATGTAGATGTGCAGAACCTGTCCGAGGTCTTGTGGAGGATATTTAATAATGCAGACCCTAAAAGAGATACCATGATTGTGGAAGGACCGCTGGAGGTATTGGATCATTCGGCGCCGCTGCCACTTTTTGGCTCCAAGATGGGTATAGATGCAACCAAAAAGTGGGCCGGCGAGGGACATCTGCGTGAATGGCCTGCAGATATCAAAATGAGTAAAGAAATCATTGATTTGGTAAATACTAAGTGGAGTGAATATGGTTTTAAATAAAATAAAAAAGTTTTTTACTATGGTGGATTTTGGACATAGCCTTTTTGGCTTGCCCTTTGCCTACCTGGGAGCATTTCTGGCGATAAAAGGTATTCCCACCCTGATGCAGCTGTTATGGATTACTATTGCTATGGTAAGTGCCCGTTCCGCGGCTTTATGTCTTAATCGTTTAATCGATCGCAGGATTGATCGCTCCAACCCGCGTACTTCCGGATGGATTATGGCCGCAGGAGAGCTGCCGGTTACAGGGGTTTGGATTTTAGTAATTATTTTTTTTGCCTTACTTTTTTGGGCAGCGGCCAACCTTAATCCATTATGCGTAAAACTGGCGCCTTTAGCAGTTATTGTCTTATGGGCTTATTCATATACCAAAAGGTTTACCTGGTGGTGCCATCTGCTGCTGGGAATGGCGGTGGGGATTGGACCAGTTGGCGGCTGGATTGCGATCAGCGGGCGTTTTGATTGGCAGCCCCTGATTCTTTGGCTGGCGGTAGCATTTTGGATAGCCGGCTTTGATACCATGTACGCCTGCCAGGATATTGAATTTGATCGTGCTCATCATCTTTATTCCATACCGGCTCGTTTTGGAGAAGCGGGAGCACTTTTATTCTCGTCAGTGTTTCATTTTCTAACGGTGATGCTGCTGGTTTTAAATGGGCTGATTTTAAACCTGGGCGGGTGGTATTATTTGGGGATTTTATTTACAGCTCTGCTTTTGCTTTATGAACATATTATTGTAAGGCCTGGCAATTTGCGCAGGGTTAACTTTGCTTCTTTTAAGATCAACCATTACGTAGGTCTGATTATTCTGATTATGTCCTTAATAGACATTTTGGCCTAAAAAATTAGCATGAGCTAATGGGCGAACCCTGTCGAAGTGAAAAAAATTTCGGGAAAAGGGTGATGTTTTTGTCCAGGTATCTTGTAGCCTTGACCGGAGCCAGCGGAATAATATACGGATTAAGATTAATTTCCGAGCTTTTAGTCCGGGAACATGAAGTGCATTTGGTGGTAAGTGAACCGGGCATGCTGGTATTAGCTCAAGAAATGAAATGGTCCGCGGAGAAAGGCCTGGAAGATGCTCTGCGGGACTATCTGCCGGCTGGCCAGCTGTACATTTATGATAACAGCGATATTGGAGCCAGAATAGCCAGCGGGTCATTTGTTGCGGAAGCTATGCTTATAATGCCCTGCAGTATGTCTACTCTGGCATCAGTGGCTCATGGCATGTCCAACAATCTTATTGAACGGGCGGCTGATGTAATGATCAAAGAGAAAAGGCAGCTAATCCTGGTGCCGCGTGAAACGCCTTTAAGTGCGGTGCATCTGCGTAATATGCTGGTGCTGGCAGAGATGGGAGTATCTATTGTGCCTGCCATGCCAGCCTTTTATCACCAACCAGATTCGATTGATGATTTGGTTCTCTTTATGGTGGGGAAGGTATTAGACCTTTTGCGGATTCCTCATGACATATTTTGCAGATATGACGGAATAATTGTTGATTAATAACGTTTTAGTTGGTTTTTTGCAGATGCAAATATATAATTAGATTGATTTCGCATTGATAAGGGGATAGTAATGACCGCTTTTGATTTGTTTGACCCAATAAATAAGGAAATGAACATAGTTGAAACATGTTTGACTGATATCATTGATACAGATTTACCGGTACTTGATCAAGCTGCTACCCATTTGATAAAAGCGGGAGGAAAAAGGCTGCGGCCTGCCTTTGCGCTTCTGGGAGCCAAGATGTTTGCTGAATCAATTGAACCGGCTATATCTATGGCGGTAGCCTTGGAAATGATACATATGGCTACATTGGTTCATGATGATGTCATAGATAATTCTGAATTGCGACGGGGGAAGCCCACTGTAAAATGTGAGTGGGGAAATAGGATTTCAATATATTCCGGTAATTATATCCTGGCTAAATCATTAGGATTGGCAGCCCAATATCAACGGAATGACTTGCTTAAGGTTTTGGCCGATACCAGTATGCAGATCTGTGAAGGCGAGATCAAGCAGATGCTAAGTTGCTATAATATCTACCAGGGCTTGAAGGATTATATGCGCCGCATTGAAAGAAAAACCGCGTTGCTGATTTCGGTTAGTTGTCAATTGGGAGCTATGCTAAGCAAGGCCTCTGAACCAGAGATTAAGGCTATAAAAAAATACGGATATTATCTCGGGATGGCCTTTCAGATTACTGATGATATTCTGGATTTTGTGGCTGATGAAGAGATTCTTGGCAAGCCGGTGGGCAGCGATATCAGGCAAGGAGTTATTACCCTGCCCGCTATTTATGCGCTCAAGCATGGCAGCCATCGTGCCCAACTGGCTGAATTGCTGTCATCTCCGCAATTATGTACCCAGGAGGCTGAATTGATTATAAGTATGATTGCAGAAAGCGATGGGATGGATTATGCTTACCGGGTCAGTAACAGATTTGCTGATAAAGCCAGACAGCAGCTGGATTTATTGCCTGACGCACCGGTAAAAAGTACCTTGTACGAAATAGCCTCATTCATTTCAGTCAGGGAATACTAGTTGGGGTGATTAAGTATTTTAACCACCGGCATAGCTGATAAATTATTACTTAATGACTGCCTTTAAGGCCGGGAGGAAGCTGGATTGGCATTTAAAAAACTATCCGCCGATGAAAAACAAACTATATTAGAACATCTGGAGGAGTTAAGAAAATCAATAATTATTAGTCTCACAGCAGTATTGATTGCTGCTGTGGCCTGCTTTAGTTTTAACGAACAACTCCTCAGCATAGTGACCCAGCCACTTCGTTCTATTGACCAGATTTTGATAGTGACAGCTGTTACAGAAGCATTCTTTGTCAAGCTGCATATTTCTATATGGGCTGGATTCGTAATTGCTTTCCCAATAGTTGCCTGGTCCGTTTGGCGGTTTATTAAGCCCGCTCTTTATCCTCATGAAAAAAAATATATTTATATATTATTTCCGATAACCGTAATTCTCTTTGCATTAGGGGTTCTCTTCGCCTATTTTGCAGTATTACCTTTGGTATTGAACTTCTTTGTTTATATAGCCGGTGAAAATCTGGAGACCATGTTTAAGGTTGATCAGTATGTGGCTTTTGTTATGTCATTTACTATTCCCTTTGGTCTTGTTTTTGAACTGCCGGTTATTACATTTTTTTTAACCAAGCTTGGAATAATAAACCCGGATATGCTTACTAGAAACAGGAAATACGCTATATTGGTAATTGTAATCTTAGCTGGAGTGCTTACGCCCGGGCCTGATCCGGTAAGTCAGATGTTGATGGCTATTCCGGTTTATTTATTATTCGAAGTCAGTATTTTAATATCCAAATTATCCAAGCCAGGCCGTAATGCAGAAGATGACCAGGATCCGGAGAAACTGCCGGCAGGATAAGTTCCAACCGGCGGGCGCATTCTTTACAAAGACAGTGTTTTTTGTCATAATGATATGTATCTATATTGCTCTTATTAAGAATATTTTGAATATATTTTGTCCAAGCTCGTCAACTTGGTTTTAAGGAGGGAATATTTTGTTTGGATTTATAGGCAATATTGGGCCTTGGGAACTAGGCTTAATTCTGGTCATAGTGCTGGTTATTTTTGGGCCGGGGAAATTGCCCAAAGTGGGTGAGTCTTTAGGCAAGGCTTTGCAAAGCTTTAAAAAGGCTAAAGATTCGGACGATGATGAACTGGAAGTAAAAGAAGATAAAAAGAAGGTCTGATTATAGACCTTCTTGGTTAGAGTTGGGCTTAAGACCAAAGAGCGGAATGAGATAATTGTAGAAACGAATCACACTATGTAATGCAAGGAGTTTTGATGGCGCATTTATATCCAATATATTTACAGTTGGCCGGCAAGAAATGTTTAATAGTTGGCGGAGGTAAAGTTGCAGAGCGCAAGGTAGAAACATTAATGGAATATGAAGCCGATATTTGGCTGGTAAGTCCTGAATCCCTGCCAAGTATTAGAAATTGGTCAGAGCAAGGCCTTATCGAATGGCGGCAAGGTGAATTTCGGCCGGAAGATCTGGACGGTGTGTTTCTGGCCTTTATTGCTACCGGCAATGTATCGGTGAACAAGGATATCTCTGCCCTGTGCCGCGAGAAAGGTATTCTAATTAATGCGGTAGATGATCCGCCTAACTGCGATTTTTATGTTCCTTCCATACTGAGACGGAACTCATTATGTGTGGCCATTTCCACTGAAGGTAAGAGCCCTCTTTTAGCAGGGAAATTGCGCAGGGAGCTTGAGGATATTATTCCCCACGAGTATGGAGAATGGGTGGAAATACTGGGGAATATGCGGGATAGAATCAAGAGTTCCAATTTAAATATGGAGGAAAGAAAAAATTTGTTTGCCGAGTTGGTCAGTTCAGATATTCTGGAACTACTGCAAACCGACAGGAAAGATCTAATAGAGGAGCGAATTGAAAAATGTATATCCTGCTTACGGGGATAAATCACCAGACAGCACCGGTGGAAATCCGTGAGAAATTTACTTTTACAGAAGCTGAATTAAATAACGCTTATGAGCAGCTTAAGAATGAAAATGTGGAAGGGCTGGTAATTCTCAATACCTGCAACCGTACCGAGATATATGCAACTACCAGGGACATTGAAGCCGCCCAGGAGCATCTCCGCTCTTTTCTAATTACCTACTCTGGTTTGGCCGCGGAGGAAGTTGAAAAATATATTTATCAACCCAACTGTTATAACGCGATAGAGCATCTATTTCGCGTATCATCCGGCTTGGATTCGATGATTCTGGGGGAAACTCAGGTTTTGGGCCAGGTTAAGGATGCCTACGAAAAATCCAGAGCACTAAAAGCTGCCGACGGAGTCTTGAATTCTTTGTTTCAAAAGGCGTTACACGTGGGGAAAAAGGTTAGAACTGAGACCGCTATAGACCAGCACCCGGTTTCGGTCAGCTATGCAGCCGTGGAACTGGCTAAGACGACACTGGGTTGGCTCCAGGATAAAACTGTCTTAGTGGTGGGAGCTGGAGAAATTGCAGAGCTTGCCACCAGATATTTAATGCAGAACGGTGTTAGTTCGGTAATAGTATCTAACCGGTCTTATGATAAAGCAGTTCAAATGGCGGCTGATTTTAACGGACGCGCCATTCATTTTGATGAGTTGACAGCAGAATTGATTAATGCAGATATTGTAATCAGCTGTACCGCTGCCAAGCATTTTGTAATCCGGGACAATGGGTGCCGGGAGGTACTTAAGTCTCGAGCCGGGCGAAAGATTATGCTTATTGATGTTGCTGTTCCCCGTGATATTGAACCTTCTCTGGGTTGTATAGACGGGGTATATCTATATGATATTGATGAACTTCAGTATGTAATTGATTTCAGCTTAGCTTCCCGTAAAAAAGCAGCTGAGAAGGCCAATAGCATAATAGCCCAGGAACTGATTGAGTTTAACCAATGGCTTGCTACCCTATATGTGGTTCCAGTTATTTCGGCGCTCAAAAGCTATGGTGAAGATATAAAAAAGAATGAGCTAAAACGAGCTTTTAATAGGTTAGGTAAAATGTCCGAGCGGGAACAGGAGATTATCGCTACACTAGCTAATTCCATCGTAAATCAGCTTTTGCATTTTCCGGTAGTAAACCTGAAAGAGATGGCGGGAAGTAATCAAGGCCACTTATATGCCGAAGTGGTGAAGAAGCTATTTGATTTACAATTAGCGGATGAGGAGCAGGAAAGATATGCAAAGATTGAGGCTGGGTACAAGAGGTAGTAAGCTGGCTCAATGGCAGGCCAATTATGTGGCCCAAGAGCTTGAACGGACAGCACCTGATCTTAATGTTGAATTGAAAATTATAAAAACCAAGGGCGATAAGATACTGGATGTAGCCCTATCCAAAATTGGCGACAAAGGTTTATTTACCAGAGAAATTGAGAATGAACTATTGGCAGGGAAGATTGATATTGCCGTACACAGTATGAAGGACCTGCCTACTTTTTTAGCCCCAGGCCTTTATTTAGGCGGTGCCCTGAAAAGAGAGAACCCCAAGGATGTCTTGATTTCTCATAAAGGTTATACCTTAAATAACCTGCCTCACTGTGGTTTGGTCGGCACTTCAAGTTTGCGCAGAATAGCACAGCTCAGAAGGCTGCGGCCTGATATTCAGATGGTTGATCTGCGGGGCAACGTTGAAACCCGGATTAAGAAAATGGTAGAACAGGATCTCGACGGGATTATTTTGGCTTATGCAGGTGTTAAGCGCTTAGGTGCTGTCGATCAAATTAGTGAGATGATAAGTACAGACATTATACTGCCAGCGGTGGGACAGGGAGCCATTGCCATAGAGTTAAGAGAAGGAGATTATGCAACTGGGCAGATTATCTCGTCCGTAAATGATTTGCACACCGGGTTGGAGACTATAGCTGAAAGGTCTTTTATGCGTGAGATGGAGGGCGGATGTCAGGTTCCAATAGCAGCGCTGGCTCAGATTAACGGGGGATTATTGTCAATGGAAGGCATGGTGGCTTCTTTGGATGGCCGGATAATATTAAAGGATAGCCTCACCGGAGAATTAAACTGTGCGGCAGAGATAGGCAGAGAATTGGCCCAAAAGCTTTTAGCTAGAGGGGCATATAATATCCTGGCAGAAATACGGCAGTTAGGAGAATAATTTATGCTGAAGCATGGGATTGTTTATTTGATTGGTGCGGGTCCAGGTGATCCCGGCCTATTTACTATAAGAGGCAAAAAGTTACTGGAGAAATCTGCAGTAGTGATTTATGACCGTTTGATAAGTCAGGAAATACTCAACTATGCCAATAAAGAAGCCGAACTTATATATGTTGGCAAGGCTTCTGGCAATCATGCTCTGCCCCAGGAACAAATAAATGCACTGCTAGTGCAAAAAGCCGAAGAAGGTAAAAATGTAGCCCGTTTAAAAGGCGGAGACCCCTTTGTGTTTGGCCGGGGTGGAGAGGAAGCTCTCTATCTGCGAGAACATGGTATTGCCTTTGAAATAGTACCAGGCATCACTTCGGCAATTGCGGTGCCTGCCTATGCGGGCATACCTGTAACCCATCGGGAAGCTACTTCCAGTTTTGCAGTTATTACCGGGCATGAAAAGCCGAGCAAGGCAGTCAGTTCAATCCAGTGGGACAAAATAAGTACAGGAATAGGTACTCTGGTTTTTCTGATGGGGGTGGAGAATCTGGAGTTTATAATAGCTAATCTACTGGCAGCTGGAAGGAGTCAGGATACCCCGGTGGCGCTTATACGCCGCGGCACCTATCCGGATCAGGAAATAATAACCGGCACCCTAAAGGATATTGTTGCAAAGGTCAAAAAAGCAGACTTTCAGCCCCCGGCTATTATAGTTGTAGGGGATACAGTATCATTAAGAAATGATTTGCAATGGCGGGAAAACAAAACGCTTTGGGGAGCCAAAATTTTGGTTACCCGAGCCAGGGCCCAGGCCAGCAGCCTGTTGGAACGCATAAGTGACCAGGGCGGAGCAGCCATTGAGTTCCCATCTATAGAAATAGTCAAAGAGCCTGATTTATCAGCTCTGCGCTCAGCCTTTAGTAAAATCAATAATTATGACTGGATTATTTTTACCAGTGTTAATGCGGTGGATATTTTCTTGGAGGAACTTCGCTCTAATAATTTAGACATACGCCGATTGCTGGGGGTAAAAATATGTGCTATAGGGCCGGCCACATTCGCTCGCCTGGCGGAGCGAGGTTTATTAGCCGATGTGGTACCCCCTGAATACCTTGCGGAGGGCATTATTAAAGAGTTGGGAGCCAGGATTAAGCCTGGAGACTCTATACTTTTGCCCCGGGCCGAGGGTGCCCGGAAAATATTACCGGAAAAATTGCAGGAACGAGGAGCAATTGTTGATGAGGTGATCCTTTATCGGACGGTAACAACTTCGCATATTAACCAATCCCTGATGGATGAGATTCGGCAAGGACTGGTTGACTATATAACTTTTACCAGTTCATCAACGGTAACTAATTTTGTTAAAATAATTGGGACAGAGTATATTACGAACTTTAACAGCCGGGTCAAGGTGGCTTGTATAGGTCCCATAACAGCTCAAACAGCTCGGGAAAACGGATTCACAGTAGATATTATGCCCGATCAATATACGATAGATGCTTTATTTAATTCCATAGTGCAGGATTTTAAATCTGGTGGAAAACACATATAATTTAGGCTTATTAAGTTGGGGGGAGTTGTATGACCTTTCCAGTAAACAGAATGCGCAGGCTTAGAGCAAATGAAAATCTGCGCGATATGGTCAGGGAAACCCATTTAAATGTTAAAGACTTTATCTATCCTCTTTTCGTAACCTATGGTAAGGACAAGCAGATACCAATACAATCTATGCCCGGCGTTTTCCAATTCTCGGTGGATCAGCTGCATGACGAAATTAAAGAAATAAACTCGCTGCAAATACCGGCAGTACTTCTTTTTGGAATTCCGGAATACAAGGATAGCTTGGCCAGTTCGGGCTATGATGAGCATGGTGTAGTGCAGGAGGCAACCCGCTTTATCAAAGACATCTGCCCTGACCTTTTGGTTATTACTGATGTATGTCTGTGTGAATACATGGATCATGGTCATTGTGGAGTTGTGGAGGATGATGGTACCGTCAATAATGATGCCAGCCTTGAATTACTGGCCCGGGAAGCCTTATCTCACGTTAAAGCCGGTGCAGATATGGTTGCCCCATCGGATATGATGGACGGAAGAGTCGGGTATATCAGAAAAATATTGGATAGCGAAGGCTATGATCATATTCCCATAATGGCTTATGCTGCTAAATACGCTTCGGGATTTTATGGCCCTTTCAGGGAAGCGGCTGAATCTGCACCCCAATTTGGCAATCGTCGAACCTATCAGATGGATCCGGCTAATGTACTGGAAGCATTGCGCGAGGTGGAGTTGGATATAAAGGAAGGTGCGGACATTGTAATGGTGAAACCAGCTATGGCCTATCTCGATGTACTCAAGACAGTTAAGGAAAAATACGGCTATCCAACTGCTGCCTATAATGTAAGCGGAGAATACTCCATGGTTAAGGCGGCTGCAGAAAAGGGATGGATAGATGAAGAATCTGTGATGAAGGAAATATTGCTATCAATCAAGAGAGCAGGCGCCGATATGATAATTACCTATGCTGCTAAAGACATGTCCAGAATACTGTTGCGTCGTTAGTGTGAGCAGCAAGCGCCACAGAATACAGGATTGTTAGGAGTTGCACAGAACTTCCTTAGTGATTATTTTTCCAAATGTGAAATCTATCGGGTTTATTCAACGATAATTACTGTTATTTATATTGCCACAAACTTTAATAAAAATAGTATGGTTGTTCTTATATAGTTTTGTGGTTTGGCATGCGACTCAAGTTCAGCTTATTGTGTGTCTATTTATATTATTCATGCGTACTCTTTAGAGGGGGATATATAAAATGCTAGTTTCCTGGAATACTACTAATCAATGCAATATGTTATGTGATCATTGTTACCGCGATGCCGGGATGAAATCCGAACATGAACTGTCTACTGAAGAAGCTAGGCAACTAATTATAAGCATTATAAGAGCCGGTTTTAAAATCATGATATTCAGCGGCGGAGAACCGTTAATGAGACCAGATATCTATGAATTAGGTGCATTTGCAACCCAGCAGGGGTTGAGAGCGGTTTTGGGAACTAATGGCAGTCTGATTACCCCTGAGGTAGCTGTAAATCTAAAAAAGGCAGGGTTTATGGCTGCAGGTGTAAGCCTGGACAGTCTCGATCCGCAAAAGAACAATGGATTTCGCAGATTGAGCAATGCCTATGAGCTTACAGTTGCTGGTATGAAAAACCTGCGGGCTGCCGGATTGCCATTTCAGATCCATACTACAGTTATGGACTGGAACGTGGGTGAGCTGGAAGATATTACTGACTTTGCGGTTGAGCTGGGCGCTATGGCCCATCATGTATTTTTTCTGGTGCCAACCGGCAGGGCAATTAATATTGAAGAAGAATCTTTACGAGTCGCTGAATATGAAAAGACTTTGGCTCGTTTAATGGAAAAGCAAAAACAGGTAGCTATAGAAATTAAACCTACCTGTGCCCCTCAATTTATTAGGGTTGCGGATATAAAAGGCGTGCCTTTGAGATTTACCAAAGGGTGTCTGGCTGGAATCAGCTACTGTATCATTAGCCCGGTGGGAGATGTACAACCCTGTGCTTACCTGGATATTCGTCTGGGCAATGTGCGAGAAAAATCATTCGATAAAATATGGCAAGAAAATGAAACCTTAAAGGCTCTGCGTACCATGGATTATGAAGGCAAATGCGGTATTTGTGATTATAAGAGCCGTTGCGGCGGCTGCAGAGCCAGAGCGAGTTATTATAGCGGTGATGGTAATTATATGGCCGAAGATACCTGGTGTCTTTATAATCCCAAGGGGGACATATAGATGACTGTTCTAGACAAAACGGATCGAGCTATTTTAGATATAATGCAGAATGATTTTCCCGTAGCAATCCAGCCTTATCTTGAAATTGCTAAGGTTCTTGGTACTGATGAAAGCGAAGTACTATCCAGAGTTAGAAACATGAAGGACAGTGGACTGATCAGAAGAATTGGGGGTATTTTAGATTCCCGAAAACTTGGCTTTTATTCGACGCTGTGTGCTCTTACCGTACCCGAAGAACAGATTGAAAAAGTTGCAGCAGCGATAAATCTGATACCCGGGGTTACTCACAATTATCTAAGGGACCATGATTATAATATTTGGTTTACCCTTACTGCTCCCTCTCGTGAGGCTGCGATGCAAACCCTGCAGGAATTGGAAACATTTTTAGGGATAAAAATTATTAATATGCCGAACCAAAAGGTTTATAAGATAAAAGTTTCCTTTGATATGGGGGTTTAAAATGAATTATGATGAGTACGATCGGGGAATATTGAAACTGGTTCAGGGAGATATTCCGCTGGAATCGCGCCCTTTTAGCAATATTGCCCAGTCCATGAATATTTCGGAAGAAGATATACTGGAACGGGTGCAGAATTTACTAAAAAAGGGTACAATAAGAAGATGGGGGGCGGTATTGCGTCATCAGCAAGCGGGTTTTACAACCAATGCGATGGTAGCATGGAAGGCAAGTTCAGAGCAGAGTGACGCAGCAGGGTGTATAATGGCAGGATTTAAGGAAGTTAGCCATTGTTATATTCGTGAAGTGCCTGATGAATTTGGATATAATATGTTCAGCATGATCCATGCCCGTAATGATCTGGAGCTAAAAGGGATAATTGCTAGGATATCAGAGCAGACGGGATTGATGGATTTTGTTGTTATTAAGAGCCTGAGGGAGTTTAAAAAAGCCAGCATGGAATACATAAAAGGAGAGGATTGACGGCTTGGACATTCGTAAATCCGAACAATTGTTTCGCAAAGCTCAAAAGTACATGCCCGGAGGGGTTAACAGTCCGGTTCGGGCATTTAAGTCGGTCGGATTGGATCCGCTGGTTATAAAAAAGGGACAGGGCTCTAAAATATATGATGTCAACGACAATGAATTTATTGATTATGTGTGTTCTTGGGGGCCTTTGATTCTTGGACACTGCCATCCTGAGGTGATTGAAGCGATTTGTGCTGCCGCCAGAGAGGGCACAAGTTATGGAGCGTGCTGTGAAAAGGAGATAGAGCTAGCCCAATTAATCTGTGAGGCTTTTCCAGCTATGGATAAGGTGCGTTTGGTCAATTCAGGGACAGAGGCTGCTATGAGCGCGATTCGCTTGGCGCGTGCTTACACTGGCAGGGATAAAATTGTGAAATTCGAGGGTTGTTATCATGGACACGCAGATTCATTTTTAATTAAAGCCGGATCTGGAATGCTTACCGCAGGTGTCCCCACCAGTCCTGGTGTACCGAAATCATTAGTTGAGCAGACTTTAGTATGTAGATTTAACGACCTGGATTCGGTTAAAAAAGCTTTTATGCAGTCAGGACCTAATATTGCAGCTGTTATTGTAGAGCCGATAGCTGCTAATATGGGATTGGTTAATCCCCAGCCTGGGTTTTTGGAGGGTTTGCGCGAGATTACCAGCCGCTATGGAAGCCTTTTGATTTTTGATGAAGTAATTACTGGCTTTAGGGTATGTTATGGAGGGGTTCAAACCCTTAAGAATATAAAACCTGATCTGACCACCTTGGGTAAGATTATTGGCGGAGGATTACCGGTAGGGGCCTATGGAGGCAAAAAGGAAATAATGAATAGAGTTGCACCGGAAGGAGATGTTTACCAGGCGGGAACTCTATCAGGAAACCCTTTAGCTATGGCTGCAGGAATTGCCAGCTTGCAAAAGCTACAGGCAAATGACTTCTATGAAAGCCTGGCAAGCAAGGCATGTGATCTTACCGAACGTCTACAGAGCAGTTTTGCAGCTCACGATATAAATTGTGCTATTAACAGAAATAGCTCCTTGTTTTCAGTTTTCTTTACCGAACAAAAGGTCTATGATTATGAATCGGTTTTAAGCTGTGATACTAGAAAATACGCGTTGTTTTATCGAAATTTGTTACAGGCCGGGGTATATTTCCCGCCTTCTCAATTTGAAGTTTGTTTTGTATCAGCCGCGCATAGCGATGAAGACGTAGACAATACAGTTAAGGCTGTTAATAAAGCTCTGGATATAATTTAACGGGGAGAGAGCCAATTTTGAACAGTGTTTATGACTGGGAATGGTTCGTAAAAAACTTCGAATCCATTAGTAAAATTAATCTTTCTGCCTATAAGAGACCGCAAATGGAGAGACGTATTAATAGCTTTTTGAGACTGGTAAACGCTGGTGATTATTATAATTTTATTGCGTTGCTCCGTGATGATAAGGCTATATATAACCGTTTCATTGAGCACCTTACTATAAATGTTTCTGAATTTTTCCGCAATCCCACCCAATGGGAGGTGCTGGAAAGGGAAATCATCCCGATCCTCTTAAACAGCAGGAGCCCGCTAAAGGCTTGGAGTGCGGGATGTTCAACCGGTGAAGAAGTATACTCTCTGGCAATGTTATTGCGTGAGAAATTTAACGGTAAAGCTGATACTATTTTGGCTACGGACATAGATAGTGAGGTGAGGGAAAAGGCTGCTGCCGGTATGTATAATCTAAAAGCAGTTCAGTCTTTACCAGAAAACTATAAAAATAAGTATTTTTTAAAACACGGTGACAATTGAGAAAATTTCATACTTGAAACCCTAATAAAATAGGGACTTAGCGAAGCAAAAATAAAGGCTTCACCCCTGTTTTTGTCGAACTTATAAGGTGTACAAAACCAACAAACCAACAAAATGAGAGAGGTGAAGTTACCTTGTATATTCGACAACAATGCCTGTATTCCTTTGAGGATGCATTAAAAATGCAAGCTCAGACCAGACTGGAGAAAATATTTATCACCCTTGATTTAACTACGTTTGTGGCAAAAATACCTATTAGTTATCGTGGTGGTCCTGATGGCTATGATAGCCAAAACAAACTTAGGGCCGTTATCGCTGCCAAGCTGGAACAGATACCTACTGCTGCGGCACTGGTTAGAAGACTAAAATCAGATCCGGTATTCAGA
>JAQVWS010000169.1 GCA_028709585.1 Syntrophomonas sp.
TGCTATTGGCTACCTGATCAAACCCTTCTAAATGATCAATCCAGCCTAATTCCTGTAACCCATAAACCACTGCTACCAGGGTTGTATTATAAGTAATAAATTGTTCGCTTTCACAATAGCCCAACCTCCACCTGCTGCCGTCAGGGTTCATAGTCGGCCCGTCAGTACCGCTGCCTACCGATTGTCTGGCACTGCTGACAAGGGAAAATGCCAATACAACTGTCATCAACAAAACCAATATTACGATCGACTTTTTCACTTTTCCATCACCCCGATCGGACAATAATGATCGCCGCTGAAAATATTCTTCTCCACCTTATCGGCCACTGCACGACAAGAAACACAGTTTTTGTTTAAATAACAGCTTCGGCAGGGCTCCTGCTGGTTATCTTCAAAGCCACGCAGCTTATCAAGCAGCTCTGATTTCCACCAGTAGTCTTTAATACTGGCATAGCTTTCCGGATATAATAAATGCCGGCAGGGAGTTAAATTCCCCTCCACATCAACGGATATGCCGTTTCTCCCTGCCCCACAACCTTTATTAACTCCAGTATTGCGATTCCAAAGATAATAATTATTTATGTAAGCTCGCAACGGTGAATAACAGGCTTCCACTTCTATTATTATTTCCTGCTGGTCATGTTTTTTCAGGAAATTAGCCAACTGCAGAAAACTATCCGGGCTTAATGATGCTTGCATAACATAACTGGCATCAGGCTTAGACTGGATTATCACTATGCTATTAACCCCCAAATCCCGGGCCAATCTGACCATATTAGGGAAATCAGCCACGTTATCATTGCGGGCCACCCAGTTAATATGATATGCCACTTTTTGATCAGATTGTAACAGGCGCAAAGCGTTTACGGCCAAATCATATCCATCCCTGGACCTGGCATTAACTTCCGATGTTGAACCGTTTAAGGAAACATATATCTGATCTACCCCGGCAGCTTTTAGTTCCGCCAGCCTGGTGAAGTCAAATCCCCATCCGCTGATGGCAATGGCCGAATTCAATCCTTTGCGGCTAATAACCTCCAGCAATTCCGTCAAGTAAGGGTAAACCAGGGTTTCCCCACCGCTTAAGTTAATAAACGGTATTTTCAGATGCGCTGCCTGCTCAATATATGCTAAAGCCGCCTCTTTTTTTATATCCCGGCCCTGGTGCAAATCACAATAGCACTGGGGACACCTTAAGGGGCAGCGAGTGGTCAACTCTATATTCATAATCTCAGGCGTACTCATAGAACGAAGCGGTGCCAGGGTTTCTTGACAACGGGCCGCTAATAGTTTTAAATCGGCCTGCTCCTGATCAATTGTATCCATATTTATAAAGTCATTCTCAATAAGCATTTGTATATAATCATTGATTTCGCCTGTATCTAGCCATTGAATTAGCAGGGCTAAATGATCTCCGGCAATTTTCATGGTCTTTTGGGCCGTAAGCTGGTAGGCCATCAGATAACCTGGTTCAGCTCGAAATAATACCTTCATATTTTAACCTCTTATCTGTCGGTTCAAGTCTATAATTTAGGGGCAAATACGATCTTGATACCCTCATTATCTTGAAATAAAGAATAACCCCGGTAGCCTTTGTCTAACCATTGCTGTTGTTCGGCAAAAGCCGTATTAGGAATGGAAACCGAATTGGCTGTATCTAATTGAGTCGGTTCCGCAAACTCCTTATACATCACATATCTATCCCAGTCATAATACATTTTGCACAGCCTGACAATTTGCAATCCCAACGCTGTCAAGGTCTGAATGCTGGCATAATTATAAGGTGAGGAGGTACTAAATAAATATTTCCTGGTTTGCCGCGCTTCTTCACGCCGGGCCAGGGCCTCGGCCATTTTATGCTGTAATTTAGCGCCGCGCAGAACTGGATCTACCAGGGATAATTCCAGCTGGGCCACCTGCTCCAATTCATCATTACTGAAGTTGAGTTCACGGGCCATGTTCATATCGTCATCAACATTAAACAGCAAAGCGCAGGCCGCATACATCCGATCTTGAATAAATACACCCAGCGCTTCCCCATTACCTGTAAGGATATAGCGCATTTCCTCTTCTGATATGGGGACATATAATTCTTCCCTCTTTATATCGGCAGTTACATGGATTTGTAACTGCATAACGGCCATTAAATCACTTTTATCCAGAACCCTGATTATATAAGGATAAATAAAGTCAGGCTGAACATTTATCTGCCCCTGTTCAATTATTTCCCCGGTTGATTCCTTCATTGTTACCTCCAAAGATTTTACCAAAACCGCTTACTCCCGAATTTATTTGCTGGTTAGCCAAGATGGTTTAAGGAACGGGGGCAAAACATAAGCCTGGACATTCCCTTCCAGAGCCTCCCCATCTTCTTCCAGGAAAATAATATTATCGGGGATAGCTGCATCGCGCTGGATAACTTTTCGGATAGCGGCTTGACTATCCTGCAGGCATAATTCCCGATATTCTTTGTCCAGCATTGCTTTTAAGGCTATTTCCTTAAAAGTATATTGCATCGCTTTATAGCCCGGCTGTTCCAATTTAGCCGCTGGGTTAACAGTTGCGAGCTGGGTTGAATCCTGGTCTTTAAACAATTTTTTCATATAAACCCCCGCTATCCTGAGATAGGCTTTGGCCTTTAAACCTTCCTTCGGTGAATAGCCAATTTTAAAATGCGATATATCTTTTAGCAGGGCTGAATAACCGTAGTCCGGTCCTAGAAAACTGCCATTGCTGCCTGACCAGGCCAGAACACCATTGCTTTTGGCAGCAGTGCAAAGATGCTGTTCAACCAGAATATCCAGGAAAGCAGACAAGTCTTGTTTTTTTTCCAAGCCAAAATTAATCCCGATTTTCTCGGATATCCCCTGCTGGCTTACATCAAAGTCCAGTATGTACTGACTGTCACTATATGTATGCACTAAATCAAATAATCTCTCCAACTCAGAAAAGGGGCCTGACCAACCGATATCAGACAAATACTCGACAGTCTGTTCCCTGGTTAATTCCGCGGTAAATATCCTGACCCTGTCACTGCTGCGGGCTAACATAACCCCAACCTGAAACAATCCAACTTCATCTGGCAATTGATGAATAGCTTTCTTAATGTTGGGCCATAGTGATTCTAATTGTTCAATATCCAATAACTTCTTCAGGGCATTAAACAACAGTTGCTCATCCACATTAGCACCTTTTTTTAGTTTACTGGCATTGAAGAAAAAGCAGGGCTGAGGTATTTGCTTTTCGTACTCACCATTATCCATTTCCACCCAGATATCCTCAATGGGCGATGGCCAAAAATTCACGAAATCAACAACCCTGCTCCAGGTACAATCTGCCACCAGTGCTAAACAACGGTGATTTTTTAACCCACTGTTTAAACAGGCTTTCTCTTCTTCAGCCAAAACTCGCAAAGAGAAATCCACCTCGGCATCTTCTGAGTTCAGGTGTGTCTCCATAATGTATTCACTGGCTGCAAAATCAGTAAACACGTCTGCCATCTTATATATTTGATTGTATGTTTCTGCAGAAATCACTTCCAGCGGCAAATTTCCGGCCATGCCTTCAAGATAATTTTTAATGTTTCCAATCATATAAGCACCACCATTACGGCTTTTCCCAGTTATTCGCAGCGGAGACAAAAGTCTCCGCTACAGTTGTACATCACTACTCACAGTTCTCAATCTTGGCAGGAAACGACAATAACTACCACCTGGTAGGCGGAAAAATTATTGGTCCCGGGGGAAGCCCTGGACCACCCCACCCCCCAGCTACTCCTTCCAGCACTTCTTCGGATAGTTCACCGCTTTCCCCTTTTTCTACTGTCTTAACGATAGCCTCTCTCAACACAGATATTTCGTCCAGAGTAAAATCTATGCCCTGTCCTTTTAGCAAGCTTTGTACCTCTTCAGGAGTTTCCAGACTGAATAACTTTTCCCCTAAACTCCCCTCTGCCTC
>JAQVWS010000170.1 GCA_028709585.1 Syntrophomonas sp.
CTTGAGCACCCTGTATACTTCCGCTATTCCTTTTATTTTATCTTCCCAAAACCATAGTGAACCCCGGCTGACAATAAAGTCAGCAAATTGGTCGGCAAACGGCAACCCTGCACATACATCAGCTTCGACAAAAAATACCTTATTATCGATTTCTGCTTCATTCGTAGTTCTTTGGGCAAACTCTAATCCTTGGATTTCCTTATCTACAAAATAAATATTCATATTAGTAATTTTGGCAAGCTCAGTTCCTACATAACCATTACCTGTTCCAATATCCATACAGATTCCCACATTAAGATTATAATCATCGACAAATTGCTGAGCCAGTAACGGATAAATAGGAAATAGTAAGCTATATGACCGTTTACCTTTTTGTTTGTCCTGTTTTATTAGCATAGAATAATTCCTTCCTATATATAATTGCAAAACAGATTTGCACCCTAAAGCAACTAGGCTCCGGTATCATACTTCTCGGTTGGCATAATCAATTCCGGGGTGCAGAATTTAATGGTATTTGATTCATCCATACCCTGATATACTTTTACTTTTAAACCGTAGGTCTCACTCAGGTTTTCCTCAGTCATCACTTTTTCAGCAGGACCTATATCAACAAAACCTTTGTAACCCATCATCGCTACCCTGCTGCTTAGCAGCCAGGCATGATTGGGAAAATGACTGGTCATGATAATAGTAAGTCCTTTGTTGGAGAGTTTATTAATGGTTTGCAGAACAATGGCCTGATTTTTAAAATCCAGGTGTGAGGTCGGTTCGTCAAAGAGAATCATCTCCGTGCCTTGACAGAGAGTACGGGCAATAAGTACCAATTGACGTTCGCCGCCGGATATATTGGTATAGCGTTTATTGGCTAAGTGGCCTATACCCATCTCCTCCAGTATGTTTCTTGCCCGTTCAGTATCCTGCCTGGAAGGCACTTGGAAAAGGCCCAGGTGTGGCGAACGCCCCATCCTCACTACCTCCAGGGATGTGAATGGAAATGGTGCGCTGTGCTCCTGGAATACATAACCCATAAGCCGTGCCAGCTCTGTAACGCCCATTGATTTTACATTTTGCCCGTCAATATAGATTTCACCACTATTCAAGGGTGTATCACCATGTATGCAATTAAGAAGCGTAGTCTTACCACAGCCATTGGGGCCCAGCAAACATATGGTTTCACCTTTATCAATCTCAAGATTGATATCTCTCCATACTTCTTTTTTGCCATAGCTGAAGCTGGCTGAGCGAATTGATATTTTGGCGGTTATTATCCCCACCCCCCTTTGGTTTTTCTGAGCAGAAATGCAAAGAATGGAGCACCAACCATTGCAGTTAGAATGCCTAAAGGCACTTCTGCCGGAGAAATGATACGGGATAAGTTATCAATCAATATCAAGTAGGCGGCACCTATACAAAGCGAAGTAGGCATTAGAACCCGATGATCAGGTCCCACCAGCATTCTGCATAAATGAGGTATGACTAAACCTACCCAGCCGATAATTCCGCAGAAGGCAACTATTGAAGAAGAGATAATAGTAGTACAAAATATAGTAATGCCCTTAATTAACTCAGTATTTATTCCCATAGCTCTGGCTTCCGGCTCCCCCATGGAAAGAATATTGAAACGCCAACGAATTAGTAACAAGCCTACGCTGCCTGCTATAACCGGCAGAAGTGCAATGGGTAAATCCTCTAATCCTACACTGCTCATGCTTCCCATTAGCCAGAATAAGATAGCCGGAAGTTTATCCTCTGTATCAGCCAGGTATTTTAGTAAGGAGAGCAAAGACTGAAAGAAGGCAGAAACTACCATGCCAGATAAGACAAGCATTAGAATGGGAGCAGTTTTATAAATACGACTGGTAAAGTACGTAATTGCGACGGCTATTATACCAAAAGTAAACGCCAATAACTGAATCATAACCATGGAACCGTTCAAAACAATGGCTAACGCGGCCCCGAACCCTGCCCCCGCAGAAACCCCTAATATAAAAGGACTTACCAGGGGATTATGAAACATCCCCTGGAAGGCGGCACCGGATATGGATAGGCCAGCGCCAACAGCTCCTGCCATAATCGCCCGGGGCATCCTTACTCGCATCACTACTGTTTCTGCAGCATCAGTCCACGTCTGCTCCAGGGGAAAAAACATTAGCTTATGTGCCAGTATCTTTAGTACTGTTACCGGGTCAATCACATGCCGACCTAAGAATAACGAGATGAAGAAGAAGATAAAGGGAAAAATAATAAGCAATACGGCTTTTTTCCGGGAGACGGTGTCTTCCTCCGATTTATCATCCAGATAAATATGTTTCTCTAACGGAATTACATCTTTGTCAGCTTCACTACACGTCTTACCCATTATCTTGCCTCCGGTTTTCATCTATCATATACCCTCAACCCAACCAGCAATTACTTTTTCAGCTTCCTCGGTTTTCAGGTCATAGTTATAAAAGGTCTTGTAGTAGTACGTCATTTCTTTTATAAGATCAATATCTTTAAATAAATCAGGATGTAGTTGTTTGGCCAGCCAATAATAGTACAGCGGTTGGCTGGTTCCTTTATCCAGGAAGAAAACACCGGCAGGGATCCGGTAAATTCGATTATCCTTAACGGCACGCAGCGTAGCCCAGTCAGCATTGGTTTTAAGATCTTCAATAATCTTTTCAGGACTGTGGCCATGATTATCAACTATAATGACTTCCGGATTCCAGGCAATTAGCTGTTCCTTGGTTATCTCCGGGAACTGGCCTCCCTTTTCGACGCTTACCAGCTTGCCTCCACAGAGCGCAGTCTCATATAATCTTGGATTTAAAGGATATGTGGACAGAATATTTGTATTCCAGGTATTTCCCCAGTACACAATGGGGCGCTTGTCTTCTGAAATTGTTGCAGTCCGGGATTTTATGGTATCAACTGTTTTATTCATGTATTTTTCCCATTCTGTATAGCGTTGGGGCGCGTTACCACCCAGCAGTTCAGCCAGGAATGAAATCTGTTTCTTGGTTCCTGCTAAGGCTTCTTCCATGTTATTGGGTTTTGAACCTGTTGCAACTATAACCGCGGCTGGTATACCTGCATTGTCAAACTTTTCCAATTCCTTGGCAATGTTCCAATAAACAACCAGATCTACTTTATTGTTGATAAACTCTTCCACATTAACCGGTGACTGAGGGCCAACCCCGTCAATGGCCGGATAATTTTTAAGATCCGGATTAGTTAAAAGTGCCAGCGGGTAAGCTGTCTGATGATCGCTTCTTACCAGACCTATCTGGTCTTTGGTACCCAGCATAAAAAGCAATTCATAGGTTGGACCTTGCATAGTAGCCACTTTCTTGGGGTTGGTTGGAACGGTCACAGTTCTGCCAGCCATATCTACTACCTGTCTTGCGGCTGACACCGATGGTGGTGATGATTTACTAGTTGGTTGCGTGTCCTTGGAACAACCGCAAATACTGCAAACTAATAATATGATAAGAAGCGTACTTAACAATAATCGTCCTGTCTTGTGCATATAAATCTCCTCCAATTATTTAGAAATTGTATATAATTCTTTTTATCACCCCCAAAAAAAAATACTCCCTAAGGAGTAAAAGATATGAATATGGGGGTACAGCAAAAAACCTCCATAAATATGGAGGAAAAAATACGTGCACACCCGTCACATTCTTTTTCTCCTTTCCATCGGGAGGCACAAACGTTTCCATTTGTACCCTAACGATCTATGCACCATAACCTTTTAGGTCACAGGCACATAAATTCGGAGATAATATTCAATGATTAATTCTACAAATAATGATACAATCCTTTAATGAGTATTACTTTTTTAAAAAATAAACTTTTTTTGCCAGTAAAAGCAATAAAATAAGCTATTAACGGGAATTGTTTATAAATAATCGTTTTATAC
>JAQVWS010000043.1 GCA_028709585.1 Syntrophomonas sp.
TGTAATACAAATAATCATAATAAACGTAATCAGCAGGGATTTTTTCATAAAAGTATTCTCCTCCATAAAAGATATTGTTTAAGTCTAACATAAAAAAATAAGGGGAGGAAAATAATAAGATAATAGCTCTGGTTGACTTATGCTCGCAGCACTATCATATTTTGGCCAGATGAATAATAATGCTCTATTCTGCAGGCGTAACATCAGCTTTTTGACTGCTTTCTTGCAGCTGCAGAGCATAGCTGTTAATATATTGATACTAAATATTGTAAGGAATGATGGAATTGATTACCAAGGAGATTTTTCGCCAGTACGATATTAGAGGCAAGGTGCCAGAGCAACTGGATGAATTGACGGTAAAAGGGATAGCTCAGGCTTTTGCCGGTTATGTTTCAGAGAGGGGACGCCATACCATAATCGTGGGCCGGGATAACCGCCGCTCTTCTTCCGGATTCCGGGACATTGTGGTGCAATCCTTGCTGGAGTCAGGTCTGGATGTTATCGATATTGGGGAAGTAATAACGCCGGTATTTTATTTTGCGGCTTATAATCTTGGATATGATGCGGGTATTATGATTACCGCCAGTCACAATCCAGGACATGATAACGGCTTTAAACTATTGCTGGGCCGTTCAACCATATACGGAGAAGATATCCAGGAATTGGCTCGGATGGTGGAGCAAGGAGCCAAGCTTGCAGGTAAACGCGAGGGTCAGCTAAAGGTGGTGGATATTTTAGACGATTATATCCGGGAGATCACCGCCAGAGTCAAGCTGGGCAAGAGGCATCTGAAAGTAGTTGTGGACTGTGGAAATGGAACAGCTGGTTGTATAGCTCCCCGTGTCTTACGGGAACTGGGCTGTGAAGTGGTTGAGTTATATTGCGATTCTGATTCATCTTTTCCGAATCATCACCCTGATCCGGTAAAGGCTGAGAATTGCGTTGATTTATGCTGTGCCGTTGATACTAATAAAACGGATTTGGGGATTGGCTTTGATGGAGACGGAGACCGCTTAGGGGTAGTGGATACTGAGGGCCATAATATATGGGGTGATATGCTTATGATTTTGTTCTGGCGGGAAATCCTGCCTAAACACCCCGGAGCTGATTGTATTGTTGAGGTAAAATGTTCTCAGGCCTTAATTGATGAGATTGTGCGTCTGGGCGGAAATCCGATCATTTACAAAACCGGTCATTCATTGATCAAAGCTAAAATGAAGGAGATCGGGGCGGTATTTACGGGAGAGATGTCGGGACATATGTTTTTTGCCGATGAGTACTATGGTTATGATGATGCAGTTTATGCTTCAGCCCGGTTGCTGAGGATTCTATCTAATACAGATAAGTCCCTGACTGAATTATTGGCTGATGTTCCCAAGTATTACTCCACCCCGGAGATGAGAATAAAGAGCAGTGATGCTGATAAATTTAGAGTGGTAGACAAGGTGCTTAAACATTTTAAAAATCAATATGAGGTCATTGATATTGACGGAGCCCGGATACTATTTCCAAGAGGTTGGGGGCTGGTTCGCGCCTCCAATACAGGACCAGAGCTTATATTGCGTTGTGAAGGCAAGACGATGGAGGATCTGGAGCTGATTAAGGCAGAACTGTTTGATTTTCTGAAGGAATTAGGTCTGAATCTTTAAGTCAGTGGCGGATAGCATATTATTATACAGATAGCTGTATTCATCAATTTCCCGTTCCAGGCTGAAACGGGTTTTAACAAGATGCTGGGCGCTCTTTCCCATTGCTGTCCGGCGGGGGGGATCGTTAATTAAGGCTTGGGCGGCGGCGATCAGATCCTTTTCGCTGTCAATATAGAATCCTTCAATGCCCGGGCTGATCAGATTAAGATTGCCTGGAACAGCGCTTAAGATGCAGGGCCTGCCCAGGCTCATGGCTTCCAGGGCCCCTTGGGGCTGGCCTTCGGAGCGGGAGGTATTCATGACCACATCGCCCAATAAAAATATGCTCCGCATCTGCGCATGAGGAATCTCACCCAGGTATTTGACCCAATCCAGACCACTGATGCGGTCTAAAACAGTGCGGCTGTATGCATCATCAATGGCGGCCCCTATGATAAGCAGGCGTAGGCAGGGCTGGATTTGAAATACCTGCTCCAGGGCATCTATAGCCAGGATTATATTCTTTACTGGACGCAGCCCGCTGGGCAGGAGAAAGACAACATCGTCAGGGAAAAGCCCTAACTCCCAGCGTTGTATGCTAGATCCTGTTTCCAGGAATACTCCCTGCGGAATAGTAACCAGCTTATCATTGAATTCAGGGTAATTGGTGCTGAGGCTTTTACGGAAGTCTTCATGGAATACCACAATTATCTGGGCTGCTTGCATTGCCCCCAATACAGCAGCTTGTTGGGCTCCCAACAGTTCATAATTAATATCAGTGCCGGTAGTGGTAAGAATTAAAGGTATTCTGCGCATTTCAGGGATAACCTCTAGTACCTGGGCGCAATGCAGGGCATTAAAACCATGTATGAAAGCATAGTTTGAGCGGCTCCAGCATCGCTGTGCTTTTTCCTGCCAATCATCATCTTCCAGTGATAAGAGTTCAATAATAAACCCTCGGGAGGAAAGGAATAGGAGGAGACGGGAAATGGTCTGGCTGTTACCGCGTTGGCTTCGATGGAATGGTGTGATCATAAGTATTTTTCTGCTGGTTAATTTCATCATAGATACCTTTATTCTCTATATTTGGGCCTTAATCAACTGAAAGCACTCGCAGTAATTGCCTTTTCCAGTCATGATGCCCCGGTAGCGATTCAAGCCCTGAATAGCTTCATCGTAGCGAATATGCTCAAGCTGGGATTTATGCATTTGCAGAGCATCCAGCTTCAACTGTATAAAATCGCTGATATCTTCACAATGGGCGATGGTTTGCAAAGGGGTCCAGATTTCATAGCCCAGAATATTTTTTACAGCCCAGGGCCTACCGCCGCATTCCTGAAACCAAGGACCGGCTGCCCGCCGGCATCCTTCCACTGTTAACCGGTGAGTTGCCAGGTGATCAGGCACAGAATCATGGCTGTGGGGCATGTAAACCAGGGTTGGCTTTTGGGACCGAATGATAGTTACAATGCGATCCAGGTTTTCTTTATTATATTCCAGGTATCCATCCAGATTGCCCAAAAAGGTAATTGCGGTCACCCCCAGTGATCCAGCGGCTCGGCGGGCTTCTTCTTCCCGTATTTGGGCCAACTGTTCTGGACTGTATTGCAGACTGCCAGCTTCACCGGAAGTCATATATACGATGGCGACAGTATTTCCTTGTTGTATATGTTTGGCAATGCTGCCGCCGCATCCAATTATATCATCATCAGGATGGGGAGCAAACACCAGTATACTTTCCATACTAAACCTCCAAGTTTTGAATCCGGATTGGTACTAACCAGATGTCACAGTCATGAGGCTGTGATTCTGAATATAATTATGGCTGAATATATTAAGCTTGGCAATTGATTCGCTTTGACTTTTGGGTTTGCATAAAATGTGATGCCCATTTTGCTTAAAATATTAGCTTGTTCATGACGGATAAAAACTTTATGATGTAGTAAAGCAATGCAGGTATTAAATGGATATAGTTATATTAACAATTTATTTTTATGCATTGAGGTGAGAGAAAGTTGAGTAACGGGATGAATATTGTGAAGAGCATCACCCAAAGCAATAACCAGTGGAAGATTATAGGCGGTGCAATCCTAATAATCTGTTATTTAATTATTAGCTTTAACTCCGGTTTTTCGATTTTTAATTTATTTATATTTTTTATTTTGGGAGCAGCTGGTTTTTTATTTTTGAAACCTCGGCAAGAACATAGTTTGACGGAGCAGAAAATAGATGAAACAATAGATGAGAATTTAAGGCCCATAATGGATGAGATTAAAACCCGTTGTGATAAGCAGCTGGCTAATGAGATTGACCAAATAACTCAGCCTGTTATAAGCAGTATCAGGTCAGACTTTATAAAAAGTCTTAACTGGCTGTGGGAGGATAGTGAAAAATATCTAGTCCAAGTTGATTTTGGCATAAATGAAATCCGCGGCGTTATACAAATGTTAAGCACCATATGTGATGATTCTATGAAGGTTGAGCAAAAGTTTGAGGCCGAATTGGATACACTAATTAATACCCTGGACTCAATAAAGAGCCGAAAGGAAAAAGAACGCGATTCATTGGAAAAATACCTGAATAATAAAACAGGTGAATTGTTGTACGGTATCGAAGATGAAGCCGATATATTCTATGATTATGTTCAGAATCTATTAGCCCAGCAATTAAAAAACAATCCACAAGCAATGGATTGGGAAGAATTTTATAATGATAATCAGTTAGGAGAACAGTTTGTATTAGCGATTGAGAAAGCAGTGCGAGGGAAACTGGCAAACTTTGAAAATTCCATAGTTGACGAACTGGAGGAAATGGCGGCCGATATAGTAGGCCACATGCAAACCGGTGCTTTAAAGATTATGAACATTTTCAAGAATATTGAGAATCTTATCAGCAAGCTGGTTGATGAATACCACGGAGATAACGCCACAGCGTTAAGGAAGCTGAGTGATTCGCGCCACCGCATCAGTCTCCTTAAGGAGCAGGCCAATGAAATAATGGTAACCATGGCCTGGCAGGATATACTAGTAGAAAGGCGCTGGGAGGAAACTCAGGAAAAGCTGTTCCTGGTTAAGGACAGAGTAATGGAAAATGTGAGCCAGGACGTTATCGAATACCTCAAAAACAGTCTTGATGATGAAATATCCGGTTATCGGGTTATGGCCGATAATCCTGCTAATGCCTTGGTTTATAAGGCAGTGCTGGATGGGGAGATAATATACCAGGTCTTTGTAGGCGGAAATCTACTGGACGTAATCGGAGATGGAGTAAACGTTTTGTTGCAGTTTATCAGGCCAGTGGAATTAATGGTCAACCGTACAGTGTATTTAAATGAAGTATTAATTAATAAACGCCGCATTATTAAAGATCAGATCGGACAAGCCCAGTTACAAGAAGCCTGGGACAGACTAATCGGTATATTAAAAGCCAATAATGAAGAATTACCGGCTTATCTAAAAGGTATTTATCCTTTAGGCTTTGCCGCCTTTTGTAAAAGCCCCTATATACATTATAAACCTGATAACCTGAACCAGGCAGGCTGGATGCTATACTTGGTTCTGATTAACAAGCAAATTGAAGAAGATGAATTGTATATACTGGCCAGCATGTTGTTGATTATGCATCAATTCCGCAATAAGTATATTCACCCCTTGAAAAGTAAACCGCTGCCGCTGCAGGATTTGAATGAAATTGGGCATATACGTTATTGTGCCTGGCATTGCATAGATATGCTGAATAAAATTGATATGAAGACATTATTAAAAGCAAGACGCAGAGTAGAGATTAGTTAGATAAGAGGTTAACATAAATGATACCATTGCGAGATAGTACCCCCAGTAATCATTTTCCCTGGGTGACCGTAGTATTAATAGTAATAAATACCCTGATATTTAATTATCAAATGTCTTTGAACGAAGAAGAAATGAACCGACTGGTTTATACCTTTGGTCTGGTGCCATATTACTATTCCAACTATTCACCGCAACTGATTGATTATCTACCTTTTATCACCTGCACTTTTCTCCACGGGAGTTGGATGCACCTGATAGGGAATATGTGGATTCTATGGCTGTTTGGTGATAATGTAGAGGATAAAATGGGTAAGGCACGATTTTTGGCCTTCTATCTGCTCTGCGGACTGGTCGCTAGTCTGGCTCACTTTATTATTAACCTGGATTCGCAGGTTCCGGTAATAGGAGCTTCGGGAGCTGTTGCAGGCATTATGGGAGCCTATTTCCTAATGTTCAGACATGCCAAGGTGTTAACATTTGTGCCCCCATTTTTCCTGTTCAATTTTCCCGCCTGGATCTATCTGGGTTTTTGGGCTCTAACCCAGTTATATGAAGGTGCAGCTGGATTACTTACCATAGGAGATCAGCAAGTTGCTTTCTGGGCGCACATTGGAGGCTTTATAGCCGGTATGCTGTTTTATAAAAAGTTTATTAGCTCTCAGCAGATGGAGGAGGTTTAGACGGGGCAAACATGAGCCATGTTTGCCCTAATTATCATTATTCCCTGGCGCTGGCTAATAGCCTGGAGGTCTGTTCATTTACAAAACTCAGATCGCTATAATCGCCTTGCAAAAAGTATATAGTGTTCTCGATCCTTTCCTGGCTGGCTTTAATCTCAATCCACAGTCTTTCTTCTTCATACATGTTCATGCACTCCTGGATATCATTAGCACGACCGGTTTCCAGATAACGCCTGAACGAGTTCAAAGTTTCATATTCCCGGTAGTCGGAGTGAACGAAACTTGTTTCGATTATACGATTATAAATATCTAATAATGCCTGTGCTTCCTTAAGTTTATGAGTGGTGTTTTTGATATCGTTCTGACATTTCTTAATAAAAATCTCTTTATGCTGATTCCAATCCTGCAGAGCATCTTTATAGCGATCACAAGCTTTTTCATATTCCCGGCATCTTATATAGTGGATTTTCATATTGCGGTTATAGTCGGAACATCTTTGTTGATAATCCTTGCGTGTTTGGGGGGAAATACTCAACACCAACAAACGATTAAAAGCAAAAGAGGTATCTTGGGGCTTGGAAGGCTTATCTGGAACCGCAGCGGGTTCTTGGGGCAGACTATCTAAGGCGGCCAAAGCATTATGGCGTTCTTTTATAAAAATGTTAAAATAGCTGATATTTTGGGTGATTTTTTCTATTTGCTCAAGACTTAAGAGGCACATATCAATGTCCCGAATCAATTCGTCCTTATTTCTAGCCCTTTTCTTTACAATTCTGCGGGAGGAGGTAGAATACTTTAGTAAATCTTTAGAAGCAGGCGGAACTTTATGAAAATTGAACAAAAATGCAAAATCCGATGAATCTAGTAATTCATGCTCAACTGCATATAGCTTGGGAAAGAAAAACCGGGTGCAGGTAGGTCCATAATAGTACGGACCTATCGAATTCAAATATTCATCTTCCTGCAGAGCTATAATATCCAACTCAACATCTAACTCGGTGTCTATAAAATTCAACCACCTTTTAAGATTGGAGCTATTGCCATAACTATTTGCCAACCATTCTTTTATCTGCAGATAAGTATCCAAACCAATATTTATTGAGGAATTATAGTAATAAAACATCAATTGTTCCGGGCTGTAATTAATGAAGACTGATAAATCCAGGCTATGAACATTCTCCTTATTTAAAAACGCAGCAAACATTGGCTTCCCCCTCTTTATATTTATATAAATGTTATTTCTATAAATTACCAAATTATCCTTCTTTTCCAATTGAAGAAATGGAAAATTTTTTTGCAATAGGGGGAAACTATAACCCAGCCAAAATATACAAAAGATTAAGGAGGGTGTTGTAGTATTTCTAAAAAGAAAAAAAAGCCTAAAATCTTAAGTGAAAGAGATCTGCTAAAAATAGAGATTGCTAAAGAATTAGGGATATGGGAACAGGTTGAGAATCTTGGCTGGGAGAATCTTAGCAATGCAGATTGCGGCCGAGTAGGGGGAATCATGCGTAATCGAATTAAGCAACAGAGGCTTAAACAGGAACAGGAACATAATCCGCCCGAATAAAGAATCACTAGCATTTACCAAGGTCATAGCTTCCTCCCAGGCATATGAAAGCAAACCAACATTTTTCATGGGTTTACCCGGTTTTATAAGACCGGGTTTTATTTGCCCGATTTTACTTTATAATTAGGGTTATAATTAGACAAATAATATATTGCAAAGAGGTTGAGGATTTATTATGCAATCAGTAGAAAGAGTGAAAACATATTTAGAGGAGAAAAATACGCATTTAAGCATTATGGTGTTGGAAGAGAAAATCAGCACTGCGCCGCTGGCTGCTCAAGCGCTGGGTACAGAAGTAGGGCAGATTGCGAAATCGATTCTATTTAAAACCAAGCATAACAACTTTTTGATGGTGGTATCGGCCGGTGATGTACGTTTGAACACCAAAGCCATCAAAGAAGCGGTGGGTGAAAAGGTACGCATGGCTAACGCTGAAGAGGTTTTGGAGGTAACCGGTTTCAATGTGGGAGGGGTATGCCCTTTCGCTTTATGCTGCCAGGTTCCTATTTATTTGGATGAAAGTTTAAAACGCTATGATATCGTATACGCGGCGGCTGGAAATGAGCATACCGCCCTGCCCATAAGTTTTGAAGAGCTCAAGAGAATAACCAATGGTCAGCCATGCAGTTTTTCAGCATTGTAAATAGGGAGAATGATTTATGGAAAATAGTTTTGTTCATCTACATAACCATTCCGAATATAGTCTCCTGGATGGAGCTTGCCGCATAAAAGAGATGGTAAGCTGGGCAGTTAGCTTGGGAATGCCTGCAATTGCCATTACTGATCATGGAGTGCTTTATGGAATTATTGATTTTTATCGGGAAGCCAAGAAACAAGGAATTAAACCAATAATTGGCTGTGAGGTATATGTAGCCCCCCGCAGCCGTATGGATAAGGAAGGCCGGCTGGATGACAGCCTTTACCATCTAACCCTGTTATGTAAAAACCACACTGGTTATAAAAATATGATTGAACTGGTGAGCCGGGCTTATCTGGAGGGATTTTACTATAAACCACGGGTGGACAGGGAACTGCTGGAGCAATACAGCGAAGGCTTGATTGCTATGAGCGGGTGTGTGGCGGGGGAGATACCGAAGCTGATTTTATCTGGAAATATAGAGGGGGCTACACAACTAGCGCGGGAATATGAAGCGATTTATGGGCGCGGCAACTTCTATCTGGAGGTACAGGATCATGGGATGGAGAGCGAAAAATTGGTATGCCAGGCACTCTATGAAATTAGCGACACAACCGGGATCCCTCTGGCCGCCAGCAATGACGCCCACTATATACGCAGGGAAGATGCTGCTAATCATGATATATTGTTATGCATCCAAACCGGCAAGGTGGTCAAAGACCAGGACAGGATGCGCTTTGCCGGAAGTGAATTCTATTTAAAAAGTGCTGCAGAGATGCGGAGTTTGTTTGCAGTCCGGCCTGATGCTGCTGATAACACCATTAAAATTGCTCAAGCCTGTAATCTGGAATTTGCATTTGGTGGATTTATTCTGCCCTATTTTTCAATACCGGAAGGTTATAGCCCGGAAAGTTTCCTGCATGAAATGGCTTGGGAGAAATTCTCTCATAAATACCAACAACCGGAGGAATCAGCAGTAAAACGAATGGCCTATGAGCTTAAGATCATAAATGAAATGGGCTTCGCCGAGTATTTCCTGATAGTGCAGGATTTGGTCAATTGGTCCAGATCAAACGGGGTTCCCGTAGGGCCAGGGCGCGGCTCGGCAGCAGGCAGCCTGGTTTCTTATGTGCTGGGAATCACCACTATTGACCCGCTGCGTTACGACCTTCTTTTTGAGCGCTTTTTGAATCCGGAACGAGTAAGTATGCCGGATATTGACATTGACTTCTGCTTTGAAAAGAGAGATCGGGTCATAAACTATATTATTGAGCGTTATGGCTCCGAAAGGGTAGCGCAGATAATTACTTTTGGGACCATGGCGGCCAGAGCGGCAATTCGCGATGTGGGCCGAGCTTTGGATGTTCCTTATGGCGATGTTGATAAGATTGCCAAGATGATTCCTGCTGAGTTAGGGGTTACGATAGATCGGGCTTTGGAGGTATCAGCCGACCTGTCTGTGGCTTATGCCAATGATTATGATACGCGTCGAATCATTGATATAGCCCGGGCAATTGAGGGTATGCCCCGTCACGCTTCCGTGCATGCGGCCGGTATTGTTATCGGGCGGGAGAAATTAAGCACCCTTTTGCCGTTGCAGAGAACAACAGACGGACATGTTATAACCCAGTTTGCCAAGGAAACCGTAGAGGATATCGGATTGCTTAAAATGGATATTTTAGGTCTCAGAACGCTTACGGTTTTAGATCGGGCAGTGGATATGGTCAATAAAAACCATGGTGTTAAAATAGATCTGGACAATTTGCCCCTGGATGATGAGCAGGTTTATGAGCTTTTGCAGTCTGCCAATACCGTCGGCGTATTTCAATTGGAAAGTGATGGGTTAAGGCGAATACTGAGCGAGATGAAGCCTAATCGCTTTGAAGATCTGATTGCGATTATTGCTCTTTACCGGCCTGGCCCATTGGGCAGCGGTATGGTGGAAGATTTCATTAACCGCAAGCATGAGCGCCAGAGGGTGGAATACGTCCATCCGCTCCTGGAAAACATATTAAAGGAAACCTATGGGGTCATTCTTTATCAGGAACAGGTTATGAGGATAGCAAGTGAGTTAGCAAAATTCACTATGGGTGAAGCCGATGTCCTTAGACGCGCGATGGGCAAGAAAAAGCCTGATGAACTGGCGGCAATGCGCAACAAGTTTATACAGGGGGCGGCTCATAACAAAATTGACCAGGATGTTGCCGCTCATCTGTTTGATCTAATGGAGAGTTTTGCCGGCTATGGTTTTAATAAAAGCCATTCGGCAGCATATGCCCTGATTACTTATCAGACATCCTATCTCAAGGCTCATTATCCTATGGAATATATGTGCGCTTTTTTAACCAGTGTAATTGACCATCAGGAAAGAGTAGTCTTTTATATCAGAGAATGCCGTAAGATGGGGATCGATATCCTGCCCCCGGATATAAATGAGAGTTTTGAGAATTTTACGGTCGGGAGAGAGGGAATCCGCTTTGGGTTGGGAGCAATTAAAAACGTAGGTGCTAATGCCGTCAAATCCATTGTAGCAGCTCGAAAAAAGGGAAAATTCAAATCTATTTTTGACTTTTGCCAGCGGGTTGATTTATCCCAGATTAACAAACGCATGGCAGAAAACCTTATTATTGCCGGTTGTTTTGATTCACTGGGACTAACCCGCAAACAAGCCTTTTCGATTATTGATGAGTGTATTAACCTGGCGGCTCAGATTAAACAGGCTGATAGCGGCAATCAGATGTCACTCTTTGGAGACACGGCCAGCATGGTGGAAGAACCCAAGATTACTATAAAAGGCGAATGGGAACATCGGGACAAGCTTAGCCGTGAGAAAGAGGTGCTGGGCTTTTATGTATCGGCTAATCCCCTTGATTCATATCGGCACACGATTGAATTAGTAGTAACGGATGAGATTGCCGCCCTGGAAAAAGAAGAAGAAGACTACGTACGCCTGGCCGGTATTCCGGTAAATATGAGCAAGAAGATCAGCCGTAAGGGAGATCCATATGCGCGTTTTTTCCTGGAGGATCTGAGCGGACGTATTGAAGTAATGGTATTTCCGTCAGCATACCGGCAGTTGATAAATAACATCATAGTGGATACTCCCATTGTAGTGGAGGGATTTGTGGACCGTCGCGATGAACCGGCCAAGATAACACTACGTCGAGTATTTGAACTTGGCAAAACATTAAAAGAATTACATATTCGGTTGCCATATGATACAGATGTGACCAGCAAAAAAGAACTAATAGACACGTTAACCAGGTACCCTGGTAAAATTGAGGTATGTCTGCACCTGCCCAACAGAAAAGTTCTGGTTTTGGATGAAAAGTTTGATGTGGATACCCAACTTAACCTCAAGAAAAAACTAGTTCAGATGTATGGTAAAAATAATGTATGGTTTAACTAAGTATGATTAATATGAGGAGGTTAATGCATGAACGAAGCGTATTTGGGAGAAGACTATATTGTGATCAAGGCATTGGAGAATGGTGTGACTATTATTGGTTTAACCCGCGGATCAGATACCAAATTTCATCATACCGAGAAGCTGGATCGAGGTGAAATTATGGTGGTTCAGTTCACCGAACATACCTCAGCCATGAAAATCAGAGGCAATGCCGAAATTACCCACCGTTATGGATCAACCATGAGCGAGAGCGTTAAGAGATAATAAACAGACATGGGAGGTGACCCATTGCATAAAGTGGCAGTATTAACCAGTGGCGGAGATGCGTCCGGCATGAATGCTGCAATTCGGGCGGTAGTTCGTTCCGCTGTGTTCAGAGGCATTGAGGCTTTTGGGGTTCACCAGGGATTTGAGGGGCTTATAAATGAAGAAATAGAGGGAATGAATGCCGGTTCGGTAGCTGACATTATTCACCGGGGCGGCACTATTTTACAAACCTCACGTTCTGAGGGATTCAAAAGTATAGAGGGTATGCAAAAGGCTGCTGAAAGATTATGGAGCAGAGGGATCGAGAACCTGGTGGTAATAGGAGGAAACGGAAGTCTGCGCGGGGGAGCCGAGTTTTCTCAACTGGGGATAAATGTAATAGGGATCCCGGCCACGATAGATAATGATGTGCCGTTTACCGAAGCCATAGGTTTTGATACAGCAGTAAATACAGTCCTGGAAGCAATTAACAGGGTGCGGGATACAGCCAGCAGCCATGGCCGGATTTTTGTGATTGAAGTAATGGGCCATGATTGCGGTGAGATCGCTTTGGCGGCTGGGGTTGCCGGCGGAGCCGAATCTGTATTGATACCCGAGATAGATACCGATTTTAATCAAGTCCTAGAGAAGATTAATCAAGGTATCGCCAGAGGTAAACTACACAGTATAATAATTGTTGCCGAAGGGGTATATCCGGCCCACCAATTAAAGAATAGAATAGAAGCAGCCACCGGCCACGATACCCGGATCTGTATACTGGGGCATATGCAGCGAGGCGGGACGCCTACCGCGGTTGACCGAATTCTGGCTTCCCGCATGGGGAAATATGCGGTTGATTCAATATTTAAGAGTGAAAGAAATATAATGGTGGCGGGTGAAGGCAGCAGGATATTTTCCGTGCCCCTGCAAACAGTAGTTGCAGGGGAGCTGACACCCAAACTGGAATTGTATGAGATTGCCCGAATGCTTTCAATATGAGAGGTGAAATATGCGCAAGACAAAGATTATTTGCACGATTGGACCGGCCAGTGAGGAAAAGGCCAAGCTGCGCCAGCTGGTTCAAAATGGTATGAATGTAGCAAGGCTGAATTTCTCTCATGGGGAACATGCCGAACATAAGCAAAGAATTGACAACCTGCGCCAGGTTTCTCAGGAAATGGATTATCCTCTGGCTATTATGCTGGATACCAAAGGGCCTGAGATAAGAACTGGCAAACTTAAAGATAAGAAAGTAAGACTGCTGGCTGGACAAAGATTTATTCTAACCACTCGCAGTGTGCCAGGTGATCAAAATGAAGTAGAAGTAAGCTATGCCGAGCTGCCCTCACAGGTAAAGCCGGGAACATCCATATTGCTTTCCGATGGCCTGATTAATCTGGTGGTGAAAGAAATCTTGCCTGCAGATATAGTATGTGAAGTTGTTAACGGCGGAGAATTAGGTGAGAAAAAGGGAGTTAATGTACCCGGAGTTAGGATAAATATGCCTTTCCTGAACGAAAAGGATATTGCTGACATTCATTTTGCTATCGATGAGGATCTTGATTTTATAGCCGCTTCCTTTGTCAGAAATGCTGAGGATGTTTTAGATATAAGACGCATATTGGAGTCAAGGGACGCCAGTATTGATATAATAGCCAAAATTGAGAGCCAGGGTGGGGTTGATAATCTGGACGAGATTATCAGAGTTGCTGATGGAGTTATGGTAGCCAGAGGAGACCTGGGGGTTGAGATTCCTGCCGAAGAGGTCCCTCTGGTGCAAAAAGGTATTATTAATAAGTGCAATCTGGCTGGCAAAGTGGTCATTATAGCTACCCAGATGCTTGATTCCATGATTAATAACCCTCGCCCTACCAGAGCCGAGGTTTCTGATGTGGCCAATGCAATTTTTGATGGGGCGGATGCAATCATGTTGTCCGGAGAGTCTGCTGCCGGCCAATATCCGGTAGAATCAGTGGAGACTATGGCCAGGATTGCCAAAAGAACAGAAGAAGTTCTGCCTTATCAGGAAATGTTAAGAAGCAAACGCTTATTGAGAACATCATCGGTCACGGATGCAATTAGTTATTCAACCTGTGCAACTGCGGCCAGTCTGGGGATACCTACCATTATCTCCACTACCAGCAGTGGAACAACTGCGCGGATGGTAGCGAAATACCGCCCTGAAGCCGACATCATTGCGGTTACTCCCAATCCCAAGGTTTTGAATAAGCTGGTTATAGTTTGGGGAGTTCATCCTCTGCTTTCCCGCGGTGCAATTGGAACCGATGCGATATTCGAAGAATCATTGACCCGTTCTCTGGAAATAGGCTATATAAATAAGGGCGATATGGTAGTATTAACGGCGGGAAGCCCTTCCGGCCTCTCGGGCAGCACTAACCTGCTGAAAGTACACGTAGTTGGGGATATATTAGTTAAAGGAATGGGTATCGGCAACAAACCAGTCAGCGGCAAGGTGCGGGTTATTATGGATGATAAAGACTTGGCTAAAGTACAGGTTGGTGATGTACTGGTATGCCATGCAGCCCATAGTGCATATGCAGATTACCTTGACAAGGCCGCAGCATTGATTGCAGAAGAGGGAGGATTAACCTCCGATGCAGCCATAATGGGTCTTAACCTGGGAATACAGGTTATCGTGGGAGCCAGTGATGCTACCCGTAAACTGACAAATGATATGCTGGTTACTGTGGATACCCCCCACGGATGCGTTTATAGCGGCTTAGCCAAGGTGCTGTAAATAAGGGTATAAAACAATTTATTTGCAAATTATTTTTAACAAAGAAGGAATCTTCAGCAAACATATAGAATTTCTCTAATGAGGACTGTAATGTAGGAGATCGGAAAACAAAAAATACCACAATATTAGAGGAGGAATTCATAATGAAAGTAATGGTACTTGGCGCAGGTACTATGGGAGCGGGAATTGTACAAGTGCTCGCTCAATCAGGAATTGATGTAATTGTACGTGATATCAAACAGGAATTTGTTGACAATGGCATCAAAGGCATTACTAAAAAGCTGACCAAATTAGTTGATAAAGGTAAAATGGATGCTGATACCAAGACTGCTGTTTTAGGAAGAATCTCCGGCACTGTTGATATGAAAGCCGCCGCCGATTGTGATCTGGTTATTGAAGCTGCTATTGAAGTAATGGAAATCAAAAAGACCATATTCAAAGAGCTGAATGAGATTTGCAAACCCGAGTGTATCCTGGCTTCTAATACCTCAGCCCTGAGTATTACTGAAATCGGAGCTGCTTCCGGCAGACCTGACAGAATGATCGGTATGCATTTCTTTAACCCCGTACCGGCCATGAAATTGGTAGAAATTATCCGTGGAGCTTCCACCAGCCAGGCAACCTATGATGCTATTAAGGCTCTTACCGAAAAGATTGGTAAGGCTCCGGTTGAAATCAATGAAGCTCCTGGCTTTGTCGTAAATCGCCTTCTGGTTCCTATGCTGAACGAAGGAATGTATGCTTTAATGGAAGGTGTTGCTAATGAAGCGGATATTGACACTTCCATGAAGTTTGGCGCAGGACATCCCATGGGACCATTAGCTTTGGCTGACATGATTGGACTTGATATTTGTCTGGCAATTATGCAGACCCTGCATAAAGAATTTGGCGATCCCAAGTATCGTCCTTGTCCCTTACTGGTTAAGATGGTACGTGCGGGTAAACTTGGAATCAAGACTGGAGAAGGATTCTTCAAATATTAAATCTATAAATCTGCAAACCAAAGGGGCTGTGCCGATACTTGCATTTATCGAAACCAGCCCCTTGTCATCTGATACAATATTACCGGTTTAAGGAAAAACGGTGGATCTTCTATAGCAAGAAGAACACCGTTTTTATCGTATTCCGTATCATATCGTAAGCTGCAATAATTTTGCAAATCATAAATGATTCATTAACTACCTAAATTATGGCTGGCCTGTTGCAGGGTGGTTTTCCGTATAAGGAGGGATAAGGTCTGAGAGTCCATGACGCCCGTAGCTGAGAGAGAATTATTCTCTTGAAACTCGCGTATGCGTTGGCTGTAATTATCATTAGCGGCTATTCCCGTTGCGGTTAACATAATTTCAATATCGCTTTTTTCGGCTTGTGTTAATAGCAGAATTCTGTTCCCGCCACTGCTCGATGATACTGTTACTGATGCAGATGTATCATCGGTTATGTTATTGGATTTACTGGCAGAATCATTATTAGGCTTTGATG
>JAQVWS010000001.1:0-8690 GCA_028709585.1 Syntrophomonas sp.
TGGTGGAGGGAGAAGGATTCGAACCTTCGAAAGCGTCGCTAACAGATTTACAGTCTGCCCCCTTTAGCCTCTTGGGTATCCCTCCAGATTCTAATTGGAGCCGAGCACAGGACTTGAACCCGCAACCTGCTGATTACAAATCAGCTGCTCTACCGATTGAGCTAGCTCGGCTCAGCAAATAATATTTTATATCCTGAACCAAGCAAAGTCAAGAACAACTTCAAATCTGTGCAATGTTAACAATTTGGCTGTAAATGCAACCAGGCAATGCTTATCGACATTCTTCCCTGTCTTCCAGGTATTTCTCAAGTTTCCTTTTCACCCTTTGCAGGGCATTATCTATCGATTTTACATGGCGTTTAAGATCTACCGATATCTCTTGATAAGACTTGCCTTCCAAATAGGACATCAGTACTTTCCATTCCAGAGAACTCAGTATTTCCCCCATTTTTTTCTCGATAAATATGAATTCTTCTCTGCTGATTATAATTTCTTCCGGGTTTGTGATCCTGTTGGTTGTAATTATATCCATAAGGGTTCGGTCAGATTCTTCATCATAAATGGGTTTATTTAATGATACATATGAATTCAAAGGAATATGTTTTTGCCGAGTAGCTGTTTTTATGGCAGTAATAATCTGTCTGGTTATGCAAAGTTCGGCAAAAGCACGGAATGATGTCAGCTTGTCCACTCGATAATCTCGAATAGCCTTAAATAGCCCAATCATACCCTCTTGAATAATATCTTCCCGATCCGCACCAATCAAAAAATACGATCTTGCTTTAGCTCTGACAAAATTCTTATACTTGTCCACTAGAAACTCAATCGCAAATTGTTCTCCTTGCTGCGCTAATTCTACGGTCTCTTCGTCGGCCATCTCAGCATATGTGAGATAAAACTCTTTAGCAGCGACAGAACTGAGCATCCAATCGCCTCCATTATTTAATAGCAATACAAGACTAGTCTATTATAGCTACTTATAGCCTCAATCGTCAATGATCAAATCTGTATTATATCTAAAAAGTATTTTTTACCAGGCTCTCTCTCTGGCGAAGAACCTCATACATAACCAGCGCAGCTGCAACTGAAGCATTTAAAGAAGGAATAGAACCCAGCATAGGTATCTTTACCAGCAAGTCACAATTTTCCTTTACCAGCCTTCTTATACCTCGGCCCTCTCCACCAATGACTAACACCGTAGGACTAGGCATGTTACAACTATAGTAGTTAATTTCTCCGGCCATATCAGCACCTATTACCCATAACCCCTTTTCTTTTAGGCTCTTGATACAATTAACGAGATTTGTTTCCCGGGCAATTAATATATGTTCAACGGCTCCGGCCGAGGCTCGAGCTACTGCAGCGGTTATCTCCGTGGAACTATGCTGCGGTATAATAATTCCCTGTACCCCCGCACATTCAGCCGTCCGAATAATTGAGCCCATATTCTGAGGGTCTTCAATGCCATCTAAAATAAGCAGAAACGCCTCTCTATCAGACATGGCGGCCTTCTCCAGCATCTCTTCCACCTCAGCATATCTGAAACTGTCAACCAGGGCAATAATGCCCTGATGGTTGCTGACGGTGTACATCTCATCAAGACGCTGCTTCTCAACATACTGAACGTATACGGCTTTTTTTTGGGCCAGCCTTACTAATTCCTCGACTTTCTTGCTGGCTTTCCCCTCCTGAACAAATATTTTATGCACCTTGCGCCTGCCTATCAAAGCTTCTCTAATACTATTCACCCCGGCCAGTTTTTCCTGCATATAATTCTCCTTCTCCGGCAAATAGTTGATCTGCAATTGTGCCGAATTATTTACTAGTATTAATCATAAATACTTCATCATCAACCTTAAGAAAAAATATTCCGCTGGCAAATTGCAGTGGAACATATGCTTTTAATCATCTTTTTATTACGGCAACAGACCTTTTTAATATCATATTAACGGTTTAGGCTCGATCTAAAGTCAATAAAATCCTTGTTTCTATACTTCAAAAATCTAAAGGTAATATCATTATAGATTCTTTCTTCCCCAGTATATATCGGTTCCCAGCTTTTATGTTCATCGAGATTTACACAATATCTGTCAGCTTCGAAAATACTCTCTATTTTGGTTACATACGCTTCCTGGCAATACGGCAAAAGATCTTTATACGCTTTTTCTCCGCCAATAACGAATATATTTTCCAGGGGGTATTTCCCCAATTCAATGAATAAATCCTTTAACGAAGGGCAGACCATAACGTCGGGCCGCATTAATCCCTTTGTACTCAATACAAAGTTATTTCTATCTTTTAATGGTCTTTGTCCGGGCAATGACTCAAAGGTCGCTCTGCCCATTACAACAGCTTTACCAAGCGTTGTCTGTTTAAAAAACTTCATATCTTCAGGAATTTTTAGCAATAAATTGCCCTTGTAACCAATTCCCCAATTAAGATCAACTGCTACAAGTGCCTTCATATTTCTCATCCTTCCTTAAACTGCCACAGGAATATTTACAATCTGTGGTCCGCTTTGATAATCCTCTAATACAAAGTCTTCAACTTTAAAATCATAAAAGTTCTTTTTATGGGAGTTAATACGCAATTGAGGAGCTGGGTAAGCAGTCTTTTGAATTAGTTCGGCAATTAAAGGCATATGCCGGTCATAAATATGGGCGTCGGCAATAACATGGATTAATTCTCCCACTTCAAGGTCACTGACCTGAGCCAGCATATGCACCAAAATCGCATACTGACATACATTCCAATTATTGGCTACCAGAATATCCTGGGATCGCTGATTAAGTATCGCATTTAGTTTGTGTCCGGTTACATTGAAGGTCATGCCATATGCACAAGGGTACAGGTTCATATCATGTAAATCTTCATGATTATACATACTGACCATAATCCGCCGGCTATATGGATTATGCCTTAAATCATATAAGACGCGATCAACCTGATCAAATTCTCCTTCCGGATATTTGTGTTTAATATTTAATTGATACCCATAGGCTTTGCCTATGGAACCATCTTCGTCAGCCCAGCTATCCCAGATATGGCTATTAAGGTCTTTAATATTATTCGATTTTTTCTGCCATATCCATAGAATCTCATCAATGGCTGCCTTCAAATTAGTCGGTCTCAATGTAAGTATCGGAAATTCTTCGGCCAGATCATATCTATTAATAATCCCAAAACACTTAACCGTGTGAGCTGGTGTGCCATCTTCCCATTTTGCCCTTACATTCTCACCTTGTGATGAAATGCCGCCGGCAAGGATTTTCTTGCACATGGAAATAAAAATCGTATCCGCTTTGCTCATGAACTTACCTCACTCATACTCATATATAATTTATCTATATAATGATCTGCAAATAAAATAAATTGATATTATTTGACTGGGAACAATATACGTATGTTTATCTTTATAATGTTTAAATACTATAATATAGTGTATATCTCTTGGTTTTAAAGATATCATACCCAAGTATATATAATAAAGCATAATATTTCGATTAAATATCTCTGAAATTCATTAATCTGAGTTTTATGAATATATTGTCTAAAGATATAAGTAGTTGGATTTATGATATAGTAATTTATATATTATTGGCTATATGGCGTAGATAATTGCTGACAAGGAGGAGATGGATTGATGAATACCAAAAGATGGTGGGCACTGGCAATATTTCTGGTTTTACTGGTAACATGGACAATCAGTACCACCAAAATAAAACCCGTTGATTCCACCGGTACTGCAAATTATCTGGCCTATCTGAATCGGCTGGAAAATAAACAAGCATTTACTACCCAAGTCTATCGCGAGGGTAAAGGAGATTCATTAGCTCTAATAAAACTGGAAGGGATAATAAGCGAAAGCCCTGTAAATAGTGCAACTGTAAGCACCAGCTATAATCATCAGTCATTACTCCAACAGTTGGAGGCTGCTTTTTCCCGGCCTGATATAAAAGGAATAATAATGCAGGTTAATTCGCCGGGGGGCGGTGTTTACGAGAGTGATGAGATTTATAACCGGATTCTGGAGCTAAAAGCTAAATATAATAAACCCCTGGTAGTATATATGGGTCAGGAAGCTGCATCAGGCGGTTATTATGTATCCATGGCTGCTGATAAGATATATGCTAACCGCAATACCCTTACTGGCTCTATCGGGGTTATTATAAGAACCTACAACTATGAACAATTGGCTGAAAAAGTGGGTGTTAAAGATGTAACCTTCAAAAGCGGTGAGCAAAAGGACCTTTTAAACCCTATGCGGCCTCTGAATGAGGAGGAAAAAGCTATTGCCCAAAACCTGGTTAACGAAAGCTTTGGTTATTTTGTGGATATAGTTGCCAAAGGTAGAAATATGGATCGAGATCTGGTTTTGCAGCTGGCCGACGGGCGTATTTATTCAGGTACGCAAGCCAAATATCTGGGGCTGGTTGATGAGTTGGGTAACCTGGATCAAGCTATAAATGATGCAGCTAAACTGGCCAACATAACGGATCCCCATGTTTTGCTATATCAGAACCCCGCTCCTGACATATTAAGCTGGCTCTACTATATCAAAGCCCCCGCTTTTGATATATTGGGCATAAAGCAGCAAATGGACCGGGTGCTTTCTCCTCAAATCATGTATTTGGCTAATTAAAGGAGGCATTATCTTGGAGTATGATAATAACACTATTCCGCTGCACACAACTGCAGCCAATGGAGGGCAAGTCGAAGACACTCCCATGGTATACAGGGTTGCCGGTTTTTGGATACGTTTTTTGGCCTTCGCTATAGACCTGCTGGTCATTGCTGCTTTAAGCTCCATACTCTGGGATTCATTATTGGCTTCTCCTTCCCGGCCGGGGTTTCTAAATGAAATTTTACACAGCAATTCACTATTCTTAGGTCTTACCGGTAGTGTATATTTAATTATCATGACCCGTTTGTGGCAGCAAACCTTGGGTAAAATGATCGTCGGCATAAAGGTAGTTCAACGCAACGGTGAGCCTTTGAGCTGGTCTACGGTGGTTTTTCGCGAACTGATAGCTCGCAGTTTATCTCACCTCATGGGGCTAAACCTGGGCTATCTGGTTTGTTGGTTCAATGCCGAGAAGCGATGCGCCCATGACTTTTTAAGCGATACCTGGGTAGTTCATGATAAAATCGGCGACAATTCAAACTACATCTCCTTGCCAGCATGCAAGTAAGAAAGCAATATTCGCTTATAATACTAAGGGCTATTGCCACATGAGCTTTTATCATACTCCAGCACCTGGTTAATCAGGGTCAACAATCGTTCCTCGTCACCTTTAAGATAGAGATAACCAATCAGGGCTTCAAAACCGGTACTCAGCCGATACTTCTGCATATCTGCATTTTTCGGAGGAGTGCTGCGGGTATTACGGCCTCTCCTCACAATATTCTGTTCTTCTTCGTTGAGGTTATCAGCGATTTGCCGGATGAAACGGGCTTGAGTCTCTGCCTTGACCGTTTGCACGGTTTTTAGATGGATATCATGCATACGATGACGGCCTGCTGATATGGTATTGGTTCTAACCAGCAGTTCAAACACGGCGTCACCGATATAAGCTAGCACCAGCGGGGACACCTCCCGTAGTTTATCTTCGTCCCAAGGCTCATGCGTCAGCAACTCTCCACCTCACCCCTTCTCTGGTATCTTCCAGGATAATGCCGATTTTTTTGAGCTTTTCTCTTAACTGGTCAGCCCGCTCGAATTCCTTTTTCATCTTAAAATCTTGGCGCATTTGAATTATAAACGTCATCAGCTCCTCAATTGCCGGGGCTTTCTCATAACGGAAAACGCTGCCCGCTGGGTTGTCTTCTACCTTAACCCTTAAGGAATTCAGCACCTCTCGCAAAGAATCAGCCAAAGCAAAATCCTTTTCCTGACGGGCCAGAGTTCTCATTTCCAGCAAGAGGGTCAGCAATTCGTCTGCCCCTTGTTCTTTTTTCTCCAATTTGTTCATAAATATACCTAATATCATACCTAGTTCGGTAAATATGTTCAGAGACAGGCGCAGCTGTTCTCTATCCCCATTAGATTTAGAATCTGCGGCGGCTATAAAGCTATTAATAATGTGCGACATTTCAAAGAGGCAACCTATTGCCCTGGCAGTGTTAAAATCGTCATCCATGGCTTCGGCAAACTTATCCTGCATTTCTATTACTTTGGGCAGAGGGCCAAGTTGGCTCTCCGGCAGTTTTGATTGTATATCATCACTGCTTAAAGCAGCCATAAATTCTGAGGCTAAGGTGAGGGTGGTCTTAAGTCGGCCCAGAGCCTTGCGTGCTTCTTCCAGTTTACCGTCGTCAAAATCCAATGGGCTTCGGTAATGAGTGGCTATTAAATAGAAACGCACTACATCATGAGGATATTTTGCCAGTATATCCCGAAGGATAAAGAAGTTTCCCAAGGACTTGGACATTTTCTCGCTATTGACAGTAATAAAACCATTGTGCATCCAGTAATTAACGAAAGGTTTACCCGTATAAGCTTCAGCCTGAGCAATCTCATTCTCATGATGCGGGAAAACCAGGTCTGCTCCCCCTCCATGAATATCCAGGGTTTCCCCCAGGTATTGCATGGACATTACCGAGCACTCAATATGCCATCCTGGTCGTCCCAAGCCCCAGGGACTATCCCAGGAAGGCTCTCCGTTCTTAGCCTTCTTCCATAAAGCAAAATCAACCGGCTCTTCTTTACGTTCATCAACTTCTACCCTGGCACCTGCCAGCATATCATCCAGGGAACGACCAGATAGTTTGCCATAACCTTTAAAAGACCTGACCCGAAAATATACATCTCCATCAACTTCATAGGCAAAGCCCTTCTCTATTAACTTGTCAACAGCTGCTACTATCTCTTTAATATGCTGACTAACCCGGGGGTGAACATCTGCCCGGGCTATTCCCAGAGCATCAGCATCCTGATAATATTCCTTTATATAGCGCTCCGCTAGTTTTAGCGGTTCATCGCCTTCTTCACGCGCTCGGTTAATAATTTTATCATCCACATCGGTGAAATTCTGCACATAACGAACCTGATAACCCCTATACGCCAGGTAGCGCCTGAGTGTATCAAATACCACTAGGGGGCGGGCATTGCCTAAATGAATATAATTATAAGTAGTTGGGCCGCAAACATACATATTTACGTTATTGGGCTTAAGCGTTACTAATTCTTCTTTCCTGCCAGTCTGAGTGTTGTATACCTTCATCCCTTGCGGACACCTCCTTTTTCTGAATCGATTCTAATTTATTCTCCAATTCATCAATCCTGACCTGCATTGCCGACAACATATCTGCTACGGGGTCGGGCAAAATATTATGATCCAGATCAATTCCATTATAATCATCGTGTATCTTAACTCCATCACGGGCTACTATCCGCCCCGGAACGCCTACAACTGTACAATTCGGAGGTACAGCCTTTACTACCACGGAACCACCGCCGATTTTGGCATGGTCACCCACAGTAAAGGAACCTAGAACTTTAGCCCCTGCACTTATTGTAACATTATTGCCAATTGTAGGATGGCGTTTCCCTTTCTCTTTGCCTGTTCCCCCCAGCGTAACGCCCTGATAGAGGGTAACATTGTCACCTATTTCGGCAGTTTCTCCTATTACAATACCGCTGCCATGGTCTATGAAAAACCCTTTGCCAATGACGGCTCCGGGATGAATCTCAATCCCGGTCAGGAATCGGCTGATATGGGAAACCAAACGAGCCAGAAAAAACCACTTTTTTTGGTATAAGAAATGGGCCAACCTATGGTATATTATGGCATGAAATCCCGGATAGCAAAATATGACTTCGGCTGTACTGCGAGCTGCCGGGTCTCGTTCAAAGACTACTTGTATCTCTCTTTTCAAAGTTTCCAACATCCTAATTCCTCCCTGATTTCTTTGCCAAAAATAAATAAAACCTCTCGTCTCAAATATCAGAGACGAAAGGTTTTAATTTCCGCGGTTCCACCCTGCTTGAGTGCTGTAAGCACCCCGCTTTTGCTTAAAATAACGGTTTTAACCGGATATACCTACTAATGTTTCAGTATACCTGCTCCCGGGCGCACTTTCAGCGGCTTCATACTATAAGAAGGCTCTCAGCCGGTGACCTTCTCTCTCTGGCAGCGATCGACGCTTACTTTTCCCATTCCCAGCATTTTAAATATTAACAAACAATATATGTTTAAATTATATGTCCTTTACTAGTACATTGTCAACTCCCGTATTACCTGGTAATTATTGCGTAGTATTTTCCTTAACTGCTTGTTGTTCATATCTTTTTTCAATTGCTTGAGCCAGTTTCGAGCTTAAGGTAAGCGAAATCAATAAGAAGATCATAACTGTAAAAACGCCTCCTAGGCCCGACAAGCAAACTACTAATGGTAGTGACATCCAGATCCCTCCTTTCTTCTTATCAATTATGTATTTCTTTTAAGTATCTCTTTTTAATAACGTTGGGCAGCAAAAAACCGTTTCCAGATAAATGCTTTTCTGAATTCAGCTGTTGAATAAAAATATAATCAGACAAAGATTTTTTAATCTTTTATTTAATAAAGAATTAATGTTAATATATAAGAAACTAATTTAGCGATGCCTCTATAAGCATAAACATAAATTCTATGTATGTATAAATTAGTGTTTATGTTTTAAGGCACATATATATGTTACATATTATATAT
>JAQVWS010000001.1:8790-58077 GCA_028709585.1 Syntrophomonas sp.
TATATATGTTACATATTATATATAACATAATAATATTAATATGTATACATTTTTCATAGTTTTTAATTGAAGGGGGTTATTCTGATGTACGATGGGTTGGTAAGCAGGAAAGAACTAATTGATACCGTTAACCTGCTGATTTCTAAGGGGGATGGGCCATTTAGTGTTGCCGAACTTGATTTGGATAACTTTGGATTTATCAATAATGTCCATGGAAAGGAACTGGGCGATGATATAATTAAGAAGTTAACTTCTATATTAAAAATGAATACTGCCGACAATGACCTTATTTGCAGGCAAGGGGACCAGTTCACGATTTTATTGATTAGTAAGAGTGCCGAAAGAGGCTTTATGGATATGGAGGAGATTCGAAGATACCTTTCTGATAATACCTTTTCCTTCCAAGGTAAAGATAAAACTGAAGATGTTTATATAACATTTAGCTGCGGCATTGCCAGTTATCCGCGCGATGCCAAGAACTCGGTTGAACTTTTAAGAATAGCAGACAGTGCCATGTTTAGAGGTAAAAAACTGGGCAAGAATAAAGTATGTTTATCGGAAGCTGAAAGTATGGCCCTAAAATCCAGCTATTTTACAAAGACTCAACTCGATAGGTTAGCTGCATTATCCAAAACCAATGAAAAAACAGAGGCTTTTCTCTTAAGAGAGGCTCTGGATGATTTATTTAAAAAATACTCACAGTAACCCCCTGCTTACTTTTTTAATCCTTTTCAAATAAATAACCACAAATGGGGTATGTATCTGAATCAGCTGTTACAACTGGTTCAGATACATACCCCATCGTTTTTACGATACGTACTATAAAAAATACACTGCATTAAATATGGACTGCGGCGGTAATTATTACCCTGTTATCTAATTGCAGCAATGGCCTTGTCAATGCGCCGCAAACATTCTTCCCGACCCCATATCAGTATTAGAAAAGGGAGTTCCGGTCCATGAGTTTGCCCACTTAAGGCGCTGCGCAGAGGCATATAGACATTTTTCGCCTTCAGTCCAAGCTTCTTAACAAGAGCTTTGATAAATTCTTTGGCTTCAGCAAACTCAGATAATTGGGGCAGCTCCTCCTTGAAATATTCCAGGACAGTTATAGCTGTCTCTTCTTTCAATATCTGCAGAGCCTCTTCCTCAAATACTGCTTCCCGGAAAAAGACATCCATAAATTTGGTTATATCAGAAAGACATACCAGGTGATCCCGAACTGCTTCCACCAGTAGCATATAACTGAATTCATCCAGTTTTTCAATATCAGCGGCATACTCCGATGCCGCAAGGTAAGGCTTTAACATCTCGGCCAGTTCTTCAACTGACTTTTTTTTCAGGTACTGCTGGTTAACCCAGTTTAACTTATCTAAATCAAACACCGCCGGACTCTTGGCTACCCTATCCAAGGTAAAATGCTTGATGATCTCCTGGGCACTAAGAATCTCTTCTTCTCCTGACGGTGACCAACCTAGCAGAGCCAAAAAATTAAACATAGCTTCGGGCAGGTAGCCCAGTTCCCTATATTGTTTTAGAGAAGTAGCCCCATGACGCTTGCTCATCTTCTGACGGTCACTGCCCAGTATTAATGAGATATGGGCAAACTCCGGGCGCGGAGAATTTAAGGCTTCGTAAAGCATTATTTGCCGGGGAGTATTGGATAAATGCTCTTCTGCTCGAATTACATGGGTTATTCCCATTAATATATCGTCTATCACCACTCCAAAGTTATAAACGGGTATACCATCCGATTTAACAATAATAAAATCGCCGCTATTATCACTTTCGAAACTTACCCTACCGCGAACCAGGTCATCAATCACATAAATTCTATGCTGGGGAACCCTAAAGCGAATGCTGGGCTTTATCCCTGCCTGAATTCGCTCTTCAACCTCCTGGTTGCTCAATTCACTGCATTTGCCAGAATAACGCTGCATCTTTCCACTGGCAATTTGTTCTTGCCGCTCCTTTTCCAGTTCTTCAAGAGTGCAAAAACAATAATAAGCCATACCCTTGTCCAACAATTCTTTATAGTATTGCTGATATATATCTAAACGCTCGGTCTGCCGGTAGGGGCCGTTTTCTCCTCCCATGGCAATTCCCTCGCTCCAATGTATTCCCAGCCATTGAAGGGATTCAATAATTTCGTCTTCATATTCACGCCGGGAGCGCTCCAGGTCAGTGTCTTCAATCCGCATGACCATTTCTCCGCCCTGATGTTCCGCAAATAAATAGTTAAACAGAGCTGATCGGGCTCCACCTATATGCAAGGGACCTGTAGGGCTTGGCGCAAATCTGACCTTACATTTTCTCATTATATCCCCTCCTTGTATAATGGCTAATTATAACACCTCTGCTTGTAACGTAGCAAGTAATCTACTTTTGAAGCAGGCGCTATGTTGTACTTCACTGTACTATTTCATTGTATGTGTTTATATAGTCGGCCACCATCCGTTCCTTGCTAAAACGCTCCTCCACCCAGCGCCGACATTCACCGCGATCCAAATGGGGTATTATTTTCAGCTTATCCAGCGCTTCTTCAATATTATGGACCAGAAATCCAGACTGTCCTTCGTTAATAACTTCCGCCATGGAGCCGCGGTTATAAGCAATTACTGGCGTACCGCAGGCCATAGACTCAACAACGCTAAGTCCAAAAGGCTCATTGAAGTAAATCGGATGCAGTAAGGCATAAGCCCCGCGCAAGAGTTCATTTCTACCATCAGACCCGACAGAGCCTGCATATATAATATTAGAACCATCAATAAAAGGAGCAACCTGGGCCTTAAAATAATCTTCATCTTGAATGATGCCGGCCATGAGCAGCTTCATTCCAAAGCGCCGGGCAATTTGTATGGCATCATAGGTTCCCTTGTCAGGGTGTATCCTTCCAAAATAAAGCAGGTATTCACCAGCTTGTTCGCTAAGGCTAAATAAATCCAGATCTATGCCATGGTATATAGTGCTTATATATTGCAGGTGCGGGCTTCGATCGGAATTACTGATAGAAACATAATAATTATCACGGTTATAGGCCTGATAGACAGGCATTATCCTGGAATTAGAAAAACCATGTATAGTGGTTACTACCGGAGTTTTTACCAGACGGCTATACGACAGCGGCAGAAAATCATAGTTGTTATGAATTATGTCAAATTTACCGGCCTGCTCAAATAAATGTGCTATATGCAAACACTCCCACACCTTAGCATCCATTTCCTTGTTTTCCTCATAGGGCTCGGGACAAACATAGTCCAACCGTGCGCTGGTCTGGGAATCACCAGTAGCAAACAGGGTAACCTCCATACCTTGTTTTACTAATCCCTCCGCCAATAAAGACACAATGGTCTCCCAGGGACCATAATGCCGCGGAGGAGTCCGCCAGGCAATCGGAGATAAAAGAGCAATTTTCAAAAACGCCATCCCTCCTTTAGGCAAGTAGGCAAGGGGACGGTTCTTTTGCCTGCTTCCTCAGTCTGCCGTCCCCTTGCTTGTCCCGAACTTTTCGTAAACACCGAAACAAATGCAGGCAAAAGAACCGTCCCCATACATACATAAATATTCTTGGTAAAGACTGGACTTTTTATACTTGGGATACTAATAAAATGTGCGGTGATCTTTATAATAAACCAGGTTAAGCTGTCATGCCGGTTATACCTTGCAGGAGGTTCCTTATTAACCTGGCCAGCCTTTGGAAAAAATTCTGAGCCTGATCGGTCTGAGTGCGGACATTGTCCAGCCCTTTTTGCAGCTTATCAAGCTGTTGGTTCAGCTGGGATATGTTGATATTCACCTGGTTGATCTTTTGCATCAGGGCTACAATGCGATTTATATCGTCTTCTGACAGGGTAATATTTAAATCTGTGCTGATCTGAATTACTATTTTCCTGATCTCATCTGGATCAGCAACCTTCTTTTCTACTACTTGTTTCTTAACTTCATAAATAATTCTGCCGGCTTTATCCTGTCCAATCTTATCTCCTAGTTTGGAAGACTCGGCTATTTCATCGTTGGCAGCCTCCTTGGCAGTTTCATTCAAACTGTTCCCGCTGGCTGCCTCAAAGGCCTTGATAATACCGGTCAAAGCAGCTGTGCCGGAAACCTCAAATGGCGCCTCCACAAGAATCTGTACATCCTGTATACCTGCTGTATTGGCAGCGTTGGCATACATAAAGGGTGACACCCCGTTGATATTGTGGGTGTGAACCTCAATACCTTGGCCTTTGGATAATCCCATAACTAATGCACAGGAAATAGCCCGGCTCCCTATAATTTTTTCATCAATTTTGCCCTGCAGGTACTTTCTCTCTTCCTTGTTGCTGACACTCACATATTGAACCTGATCCAGATTAACCTTGGTCTTAAAATTTCTTATTACCTGATTTTTTTGCTCCTCGGTCAAATCCTGACCTAAGCTAATTACTGTAGCACCATCTTTTAATAAAGAATTAGTGCTGGCAACCTGTTCCTGGTATACCCATACAGTAGTTATAATCGCCAAAACTAAAAAGATTATTGAAATTCTGCGCATAAAAAATTTACCTCCTGACTTTCTGTTTAGTCTTCCTCTTGCAGAAGGTAAATAGTATGATTTATTAATTTTCGATTAATACCACAGCCTGGGCAGAGATTCCTTCTCCTTGGCCTTCAAAACCCAGACCTTCCGTAGTGGTAGCCTTGATACTAATATTATTTATATCTATATCGAGAGCTTCTGCTATATTAACGGTCATAGCATATATGTAAGGAGCCAGTTTGGGTCTCTGGCAAACTATAGTGCTGTCTAGGTTAGCAATAAAATAGTTTTGTTCCTGCAATAAATGTCCCACCCGACCCAACAGAATGAGACTATTAATGTCTTTATATTCATCAGCAGTATCAGGGAAGTGTTTTCCTATATCGCCAAGGGCAGCTGCACCTAAGAGAGCATCGCAAATTGCATGTACAAGTACATCTGCATCAGAATGACCTAGAAGTCCTTTGGCGAAGGGGATTTCTACTCCCCCCAGAATCAATCTCCGGCCTTCTGCCAGACGGTGCACATCATATCCTATTCCAATTCGCAATTATATTTTCCTCCAAGCATATTAATTGTAGGCAAGGGGACGGTTCTTTTGCCTGCTTCCTCAGTCTGCCGTCCCCTTGCTTGTCGCGAACTTTTCGTAAACACCGAAACAAATGCAGGCAAAAGAACCGTCCCCATAGAATGGAGTTACCCTTTTAACAGTGCTTCAGCTATCAGCATATCTTCCGGAGTAGTTATTTTGATATTATTATAATCTCCCTCCACTACTTTAACTCGTCCAATAAAGTATTCAAATAACGATGCATCATCTGTGCCTCGGAAATTTTCTTCATATGATTGCCGATAGGCTTCCATTAGTTCCTCATACTTAAAAACCTGCGGGGTCTGAATCGCGTATACATTAGTTCTATCCAGTGTCTGGCGAACAAAATCATCCCGGTCAACTGCCTTTATGGTATCCTTGCTGGTGATTCCTGGTACCGCCGCACCCCATTCCTGTGCTCCTTCTAATAAGCGATAGAAAACCTTAACAGACAAAAGCGGCCGAGCACCATCGTGCACAGCCACCAGATCCGTATCGCTGCTCAATTTCTGCAAACCAGCCCAAACTGAGTCCTGTCTTTCCTTACCTCCAGGAATAACCGCAGCAACTTTTTTATATTTATAAGGTTTTACAATCTCGCTTTCACAGTAGTTGAGTTCTTGCTCGCTAGTTACAATAACTATCTCATTCACTACCTCTAACTTCTCAAAAAAGTCCAATGAATAAGTCAATACCGGTCGCGAATTCAAAAGCATATATTGTTTATTAGTAGTGCTCTTCATACGGCTTCCTTTTCCAGCCGCTGCTATAACAACCCTAAGGTTGTTAGCCATACATATTCACCTCTTGTATAGGTAAACCTTTTAAGTTAGCCTTTTCCAGGCTGAGGTTAGACTCCTCCTTAAGTTTGCGGCTAAAAATCATTCTTCCGGCTGCGGTCTGGAAAACACTCGTTACTAAAACTTCGAGGCTATTACCTAATTCATCATGGGCATCCTCAACCACAACCATAGTTCCATCTTCCAGGTAGCCTACCCCTTGTCCAGGTTCTTTACCTTCTTTTAATATACTAATATACATGGTTTCACCGGGATAGACAACTACTTTTACCGCATTTGTAAGTTCATTTATGTTTAATACCTTTATACCCTGCAGTTCAGCAACCTTATTCAAATTATAATCATTGGTAATAATGCTGGCACCAATTTGTTTACACAGACGTATCAATTTTAGATCAACTTCTTTTTCTTCCGGGATATTAACTTCAATAATATCAATTTTAATATCAAGGTTTTTTTGCATCTTCGATAACAACTCCAGGCCTCGTCTGCCTTTATTACGCCTCAAATTATCGGAGGAATCTGCAATATGCTGCAGTTCTTCAATTACAAAAACCGGCACCATAAGAATCCCTTCCAGAAAATTGCTCTGGCATACATCGTAAATACGTCCATCAATAATAGCGCTGGTATCTAAAACTTTATAACTATTAGCTAAATTTGTTTCACTTACAGCATTTTCATTTGCTTCTGAATGAAATAACCTCCATACATCGGACGCTTTGCGGCTGCCAATAATTAAGCCCAAGCAGCCACACAAAATAAAGCTCAAAATGACAAAATAGGCGCCCACCCCGCTCACCATGGACATTCGATAGCTACTCAAATAACCTACCATTACCCCAAATAACAAGCCTATGGTTCCTCCTAATAGCTTTTGAATATCCAAGTTATCCAGCCAAAGATTAAAGGCTTGTATCATTCTTAACAGCACTCGTTTCATGTAGTACGATGCGGCATAGAATAGCAGGCCAACACTCACCCCTATAGCAATTAGCCATCCATCGTTAACGTCCAGGTAGTACCTAACCGCCGCAACAGCCAATAAGCCAAACAGCAATGCCAGATATAAGATTGGTTTGAAAATTAAATTACTAAACATATAATCATAATCACCTCCACTAATTATTTTTCTAGTAAAAAGCAATTATTATACAGCATTATAAAAATTTTAGTAATTATGGCAAATATTTTAATAAACTTTGATTATAGGAGTTAATATTTTACAACTCGAATTGACAACCTAACTTGAGCAGGACTATAATTAAGGAAAGTTGGGCGAGAGGAGTTTACCTCTATATGAAAGATTTAATTTGCGATGAGTTTCAAAATACGGTAGGCGACCTCTTAATACGGCATCACAGTATAGTAGATGTCTTGAGCAAACTATCAGAATCTGCGTGTCGCGTAAACCGGGCTGTAATAAAATCTGTAACCGATTGTGGCTGTGTTTCCATTCAAGCAGAAAAAACTGAAATACCTGATCATTTGGAATCAGTAGCCGAATTAAAAGCCTGCCTCGACAGCCACCTGCGCGGTGAGCTATGTTCACAATGTGATGAGGTGGTCATAAACGAAATAGGTAAATTGCTCTTTTACTCAGCTGCTTTGTGTAATATGCTGGATATTAGTCTCTATGATGTTTTTATTAAAGAACATAAGAAATCTCAGGCCTTAGGCTATTTCAATATGACTTAACTGCCAATCAACAAAAACCGCTTAAAAGCGGTTTTTGTTTTTTCCCCAACTATAAAAAGTAAAAGCTATACCATATATTCCAATATAAGCTGCTCTCGCATCCTCTTTAAGCCGCTTTTTATTGAGCGTGCCCGGACCTCGCCTATTCCTTCCACATCATCCAGTTCTTCAATACTGGCATGCATGATGTTATTGAGCAATGAAAAGCGCTCCACCAGGTTTTCCATAATGGCTAAAGGAATTCGTGGTATCTTATTCAGCATTCTATATCCGCGCGGTGCTACTGATTGTTCCAAATGGCTGCTGGCGGTTCCCAGGGCCAAAACTTTTAATAAAAATACTGAATCGGATACTTCTTCTTCAAAGGCACGCAGCATAATCTGCAGTATTTCAGCTGCTGATTTCTCTTTATTATTAGAATAATCTTTAATTATTAAAGTAGACTCTTCCTCTACATTGGATAACAGTTCATCCAATTGCATTTTGACCAGGCGGCCTTCACTCCCTAATTCACTTATGTAATTCTCAATTTCTCCAGCTATATTCAAAACCTTAATACAACGTCGGAGTACTTCACAGACCTCTACCACAGTTACCATGTCTTCAAATTCCAACCCCCCCAGATGCTGCAGCTCCCTGATATAAACGTTTCGATACTTCTCCAACGTCTGCAGAGCTTGATTGGCTTTTACAAGTATGGAAGCAATATCTCGCAGCCGAAACCTAATATTGCCTTGATAGAGAGTAACCACTTGCCGCCGCTGCGACACAGCTACTACCAGTTCTCCAGTTTGTTGAGCCACCCTTTCAGCGGTACGATGACGTATCCCTGTTTCCTGGGAAGGCAGGTTAGGGTTAGGATCCAACTGGGCATTTGCAATTAGTATTCTGGAAACATCATGATTAGTGATAATAGCTCCGTCCATCTTAGCAAGTTCATATAGGCGCGCCGGGGTGAATTCGCAATCAATTTCGAACCCTCCGCTGACGATATCCATCAATTCCGGGGAATCACCTACTACAATCAAACCTCCGGTATTGGCCTGCAGTACATTTTCAATTCCCAAGCGAAACACTGTCCCCGGGGCCAGCATTTTTAAGTACTTGCGAAAATTAGAACGGTAAATATCTTCTACCAACACGATCCCTCCATAACAATCTCTATAAATTCGTCCAGATTTCTTACTTCTATTATTTCTAAACCGCTATGATTATAGATGCCATTATTTGTCCCTGCAGGAATCACTGCCTTTTTGAAACCTATTTTCTCAACTTCTTTAATTCGTGCCTCCAAAAATGGCACTGACCTTACTTCCCCGGAGAGCCCTAATTCTCCAATGAACACCATATCCACAGGCAACGGCCGCTCTCGATAACTGGAAACAATTGCTGCCGCAATACCTAAATCAACACATGGATCTTTAAGAAAAACTCCTCCGGCTACCTTAAGATATACATCATAATTGGATAGTCTAAGACCTCGCTTTTTTTCCAAGACCGCGATAATCAGAGCCAGACGGTTCTGATCAATGCCGGAAGCCATCCTACGACCATAGGCAGGTGCAACCGATGATACCAGCGCCTGCATCTCAATCAACAGGGGGCGGCTGCCTTCGAAGCTAGCAACTACAGCACTCCCACATACGGTAGGGTCTTTGGTATTCAAAAAAAGCTTGGAAGGGTCTTCAACTTCACTCAAACCCGAAGCGCTCATCTCCATTAAGCCAATCTCATTAGTAGCGCCAAAGCGGTTTTTTACACCCCGTAACAGTCTGAATGGAAAATTCTTTTCCCCCTCGAAGTAAATAACCACATCAACCATATGTTCCAGAACTTTCGGACCGGCTAAAGCCCCATCTTTAGTAACATGCCCAACCAAAAAAAAGGTCTTTTCACTCTTTTTAGCCATCTCCATAATCCTGGCAGTACATTCACGCAATTGAGATATACTGCCTGGAATGGAAGTAAGATTCTCAGAATAAACCGTTTGAATTGAATCTATAATAATAAAATCGGGGTCAATTTCCTTTAAGTAGTTCCCCAATAGATCAATGTTTTGTTCATTTAAAAAGTATATAGAGTCACTATCAATATCCAATCGCAAAGACCTTAGACGGATTTGTCCAGCTGACTCCTCCCCGGAGAGATAGAGTACCTTCTTGCCATTTTTAGCCACATTGAAGGCAACCTGCAATAGCAAGGTGGATTTCCCGATGCCTGGATCTCCTCCAAGTAAAACCAGCGAACCAGGTACGATACCCCCTCCTAACACTCGATCCATTTCATCCATTCCAGTAGAAAGGCGAAACAGATTATTATTGGGGATATCGCAAAGAGCCACGGCCTCAACCCTGCGGCTGCGGTGGGCAGGGGTGGCCTTAGGGCCGCTTTCTTCCAACAGGCTGTTCCAATTTCCACAACCTGGACATCGGCCTAACCACTTACCCGCTTCATAGCCGCAATTTATGCATACAAACCTGGTTACAATTTTCGCCATTATTTTCCCTCATTATTATAATACGAATAAATCTTATTATAATACTAATCTATAGTTCTTGCCCATCTTCATTAACAATAGGTTTTTTAACTACCCCTATTTTTCCGTCCTGGGCATCTACCAGAATAGTGTCTCCAGGAACAACCGTTTTCTTTAGTATCTCTTCCGACACTTTATCTTCTACCAGTTTTTGAATTGCCCTCTTAAGAGGACGTGCCCCGTAAGCAGGTTCATAACCTTCTTTCATGATCAATTCTCGAGCCGAATCATTAATCTCCAGTTTATATCCGTTATCAATAATACGTTGACCCAGGTCATTAATCAAAAGGTCAATTATCTGTTTCAGCTCTTCCTCACTTAGACTCTGGAAGACAATAAGTTCATCAATTCGATTTAAGAATTCAGGCCGGAAAGTGTGCTTCATTTGCTCCATGACCCGTTCCTTCATTTGCATATAGTCTTCTGCTTCATCTGCCGCCCGTTTAAATCCCAGGGTCTTATTTTTCATCAGGGTATCAGCCCCTACATTAGAAGTCATAATAATAATCGTATTTCTGAAATCAACAGTTCTGCCTTGACCATCAGTCATCCGCCCATCTTCTAAAACTTGCAATAGAATATTGTATACATCTGGATGGGCTTTTTCTATTTCATCTAGCAATATAACTGAATATGGCTTTCTTCTAACCTTTTCAGTCAATTGACCGCCTTCATCATAACCAACATAACCTGGCGGGGAACCTATCATTCTTGATACAGCATGCTTCTCCATATATTCCGACATATCTAAGCGGATAACTGCGTCCTCGCTGGCAAACATTGCTTCTGCCAATGCTCTGGCAAGCTCTGTTTTCCCCACTCCGGTAGGACCAAGGAATATAAAGGAACCTATAGGCCGTTTGGGATTTTTTAATCCAGCTCGAGCTCTCCGAACTGCTCGGGCAACTGATTTAACTGCCTCGTTCTGGCCTATTACCCGATTATGCAGAATTGCTTCCAGGTTAAGCAGGCGTTGCTCTTCTTCCATAGCTAATTTACTTATCGGCACTCCGGTCCATTTTGAAATAACCCTGGCAATTTCGTCAGGTCCTACTATGCCTGCATGTACGGTTCTTTTGCTGAGCCATTCTTTACGCTGACTTTCGATGTCATCTTTCAGTTTTTGTTCCTCATCTCTTAACTTAGCCGCTTTTTCATATTCCTGAGCGTTGATGGCTTCCTCTTTTTCATTACTTATTTCCAATAGTTTAGCTTCCAGACCTTTTAGTTCAACCGGCAGAATATAGTTCATCAGCCGAACACTTGAGGCAGCTTCATCGATTAGATCAATTGCCTTGTCAGGCAGAAATCTATCGGTTATATAACGAGTAGACAGCCTTACAGCATCTTCAATGGCTTCGTCATTTATTTTCACCCCATGATGGGCTTCGTAGCGGTCCCGCAAGCCTTTTAAGATTTCAATACTTTCCTCCAGGCTTGGCTCTTTCACTAAGATGGGCTGGAACCTTCTTTCCAGTGCCGCATCTTTTTCGATATACTTCCGATATTCGTTCACAGTAGTTGCCCCTACACACTGAAAATCACCTCTGGCCAGCGAAGGCTTTAATATGTTAGCTGCATCTATAGCTCCTTCTGCTGCTCCGGCTCCTACGAGGGTATGTAATTCATCTATGAATATGATTACATCCCCGGCATTTTTTATTTCATTAATTATCTTGGTCAAACGATCTTCAAACTCACCTCGATACTTGGTGCCGGCAATCATAGAAGACAAATCCAAGGCAATAACCCGTTTGTGGCTCAAGGTTTCCGGCACATTATTCTCAAAAATTATATGCGCCAAGCCCTCCACAATAGCAGTTTTTCCCACCCCGGGGTCGCCTATTAATACCGGATTATTCTTAGTGCGGCGGGATAAAATTTGAACAACCCTTTCAATCTCTTCTTCACGACCTATAACCGGATCAAGCCTGCCTTCACCTGCATCTTTAGTCAGATCACGGCTGTACGTATCTAGGGTGGGCGTCTTACTCCTTGGCTTACGAGCCTTTTGACTATGGCCTAAGCTGCTGCCGGCCTGCTCCATAGGCGGATCCGGCCTGGTCATTCCTGATGCCTCCCCACCCAGAAGCAGCATAACCTGTCCTCTTAGATCATCCAGTTTAACTCCCATAGACAGAAGCACCTGGCTGGCTACTCCCTCTTCTTCGCGCAACAACGCCAGCAGCAAGTGTTCCGTACCAACATAATTGACTCCCTGAAGACGAGCTTCATCAAAAGCTAAGTTAAAAACCTTTTTAGCACGTGGTGTAATAGGCAAATCCCCGGCTGGTCCCTCACTAAAAGCTTGATTTTCGCCGATAAAACGTTTTACTTCTTGCCTTACATTATCCAGATCAATGCCTAAATTTATCAAAGCACGGGCTCCTACGCCTTCGCCTTCTCTTAAAAGGCCTAGCAGAATATGTTCTGTTCCAATAGCCGGATGAATAAGTTCTCTGGCTTCCTCCTGGGCATGGATAACGGTATTCCTGGCTCGCTGAGTAAACTTTCTAAACATATCAATACTCCCTTCTTAATTTGAAAAATCCATTAAGCGGATTCTAATAAACTATTATTCACTGATGGTACCTAATTTTTTTTTAATAACTTCAGCTCTTTTAATATCACGTTCTATTGCATCCATTTCCTTGCCGGTACGTTTTTGCATATGAGCCGGCTTTACCTCTACCATCAATTCATTGAGTGAAAAAATATTAATTCCCTTTAATATGCCCATATCCACACCTAGTCGTACATCTGAAAAAAGGGTTAAGGCTTCATTCGCGGTTATTACCCTGGCATTGCTTAAAATGCCGTATGATCTGCCTATCTTATCTTCCAATTGGTATTTCAAATCTTTCTCTAACCTCTCCCGCAGTAGCTTTTCCTGTTCTGCAATCTGTTCAGAAATAGTGTGCAGATAATTATAAATATCCTCTTCGGTCTGTCCCAATGTAATCTGATTGGAAATCTGGAAGAAGTTGCCTATGGCTTCGCTTCCTTCTCCATATAAGCCTCGAACCACCAGACCTAATTGCGCGATATTCTGGATAATTTGATTTAACTGCCCGGTCATCTGAATAGCAGGCAGATGCATCATTACTGATGCGCGCATGCCTGTTCCCACATTGGTTGGACATGCGGTTAGATAACCACGGTTTTCATCGAAAGCATATTCCAGGCTGTTTTCAAACTCATTATCCAATTCCTGCACTCGCATATAACAATCACTCAGTTTAAGCCCGGGAAGAAGACATTGAATACGGAGATGGTCTTCTTCATTTATCATAGCGGACAAATAACCTTCGCTATTTACCAGTACCCCACGAAATGGTGAATCAGATTCTGCATGCAACGGACTTATAAGATGCTTTTCAGCCAGGATCTGCCGTTCCAAAGCTGGCAGCTGATCGAAGCTGATCATATCCATAGATGCCAAGACTGAACTAGCAGGTGATTTTTGCCATGCATTTTTAATCTGTTCTATACATTTCTCGCCATTTACCTGATCTAGTAAATGCGGAAAGGGTATCATATTTATATTTCGGGCTAAACGAATCCTGCTGCTAACCACAATATCTCTTTCACCAGCAGGTGTATCCATCCACTTTACGAAACTGCTGTTAACTACATCCGTAATACTCATATTCCCACCCCCTATAACAGTTTGCTCTCCATTTCTTTGACACTATCTCTTATTTCAGCTGCTTTCTCATACTCTTCTGCTCTAACTGCTTCCTGGAGTTGGTTCTTTAATTTTTCAATCTGTCTTCTAATAATTACCTTTTCTCCACCCCGGAGAGGTATTTTGCCCAAGTGCTGGCTGTTACCATGAATTCTACGCAAAGGAGCTTCCAGTTCTTGATTAAATACCTTATAACATTCACTGCAACCCAGTTTCCCAGCTTGCCTTATGTCCATATATCTCATCCCGCAATTGGGACAGATGCTTTGCAAAGCCAGGGCCGGCATTCCTTGCACACTGTAGCTGGAACCAAACATACCACCCAATAAGTTAGGAATAGAAAACTTATTGGCCGGGTCAAACATAAAGCCGCTTTTCTGGGATGCACATTCTTCACAAAGATGGCTCTCAGTTTTTTGGCCATTAAATACCTGAGTTAAATGAACAGTTGCTGATCTTTTTTTACATTCCTCGCAATACAATCAAATTTCCCCCTTACTGAATTTCTACAGTCAATAAATAGCATAGAACTGTCGCAATGCGTCTGCTATTCCTTTATTAAAAAGCATCTTATCTTCGCTGGTCAGATCCTTGCCAACGTTGATAACAATATGTTGCAGCATGGCTTTTTCTCGCTCATTAATTAATTTCATGACGCTAAGTTGATTAATAAGTTGCATAGCCTGTTTATCTCCAGATAGTTCCTCTTGCTGTATCTCAGTAATTCGAACATATCCTCGGCCCCCTCTTCTGCTTTCTTTATGATAGCCGTCTTTTTCTTTAAACCTGGTTCGCAACACATAAGTAACCTGGGAAGGAACACAGGCAAACGTCTCCGCTATCTCAGCCCGCTGTATTTCAATCTTGCGTTCTTCACTTCTGGCTATCAGAACCTTAATATATTTCTCAATCCTATCAGCTATACTCTTATGCATCCCAATTCCTTCTTTGACTTTCTTTGACCTTCCATATAATTTTACCCTTATGTAAGTTAATTATGCAAGTTTTAATTTGGACCAAATTAATATAATTTTGACTTACATTAACTTATAGTTCAATATTCCCTAAATATATATAAAAGTATGTGTTAAAATAAATAGTAGTTATTATAAAATAAAAATATCGTAAAGTGTTGCATATAAATTATAAATAATAGCAGGAACATTCCTTCATTATAAAGAATTTATGGAAATATATGATTTTTCAGGATATTTAAATTAACCGCTTCATTTAAATGCTTAAAGCGTAAATCTGATTAAAATGTTTTATAGGGAGTGTGTCTAATGATTGAAAAGGGCAAGGAACATTATGTTGAGAAGATCCTTAGTCTGAAGCAGGTGCAAAATATATCCCTGGGGTCTGAGCTCGAGAAACTAGCTGTTCAGCAACCTGAGCATCCAGCAATTATCAACAATGAGCGTACCATTACGTATAAGCAGTTTAATGCACTTGCTAACCGTTATGCTAACTTCTTTCGGGAACAAGGCTTTAAGAAGGGTGATGTAGTTGCCCTTATGATGGAAAACCGCCCTGAATTCTTAATAACGGTCACCGGTTTGAGCAAACTGGGGGTAATAACATCACTGATCAATATTGCGGTACGCGGAGAGGTGTTAGCTGACAGCATAAATAAGTGCGAAGCCCGGGCAGTAATCATTGGTCATGAAATGTTGGATCTTTTCAAGACAATCGAAGAACGAATCCGTCTCAGAGCCCCAGCCCGGCTTTTTATCGAAGCCCCGAACAGAGATTTTGTCATACCAGATGGATTTGAAAATCTTAATATACAGTTGCAAAACATAAGTGATGCTAATCCAGATACTACCGGGCAGATTACTACTGATGATATATTAGTCTATATTTTTTCAGCCGGTAATACCGGCTGGCGGAAAGCTAGCCCGGTTACTCAAAGAAGATGGCTAAAAAAAGGTTTTGAGTATGTTGCTGTGGCCAATTTAAACCACAATACGGTTCAATATATGTGTCTGCATTTATATTACAATATGGCCTTTAATATATGTTTCTCAAGCATGATCCTATCTGGAAGCACCATGGTTTTAAAACGCGATTTCTCCCTGCAAAGTTTCTGGGACGACATCCACAAGTATAACGCAAATTATTTTATATCCGTCAGTGAGATGGCCCGGTATATACTTAGCCTGCCCGAAAAATCCGAAGACGCTCACAACCCCATAGAAAATATGATCTGTAATGGTATATGGGGGAATTTAATTGAGACTTTCCGAAAACGTTATCAAATCAAACATATTTTCGAAAACTATGGCACTACCGAAGGTATCGGCACTTTTATAAATTATGAGGAAATTCTCGATATGTGTGGAAATTTAACTCTGTTGGGCATTCGTCAAGGTGAGCTCGTACGCTGTGATCCTATTAGCGATGAAATAATATACGATGCAGAGGGAAGAGCTGTCAAATGCTCTCCTGGGGAAGCAGGTCTTCTAATTGGAGAAATAAACGAATTAAACAGGTATTCAGGATATTTACATGAACCTGAGGCGTCCGAATCCCGGCTCCTCCGCAATGTTTTTCAGGATGGCGATTTGTATTTTAATAGCGGGGATCTGCTAAAACTGCATGAAAATGATTATATTTCATTTATTGATCGTCTGGGAGATACTTATCGCTGGAAGGGTGAGACCGTATCCGCCAGCCAGGTAGCTGACGTAATTCTTAAGTTTTTTGGCCCTATTGATGAATGCTTTGTTTACGGAGTTCGGATTCCAGGTAATGAGGGGCGTTGCGGCATGGCCGCAATTAAACTGCTCGAAGATCAAAAGCTGGATCTTAAAAAGCTGCTAGCCCATATCGATAGAAGGATGCCGCGTCATGCACGCCCGATATTTATCCGCATCTACGATAAACTTGACACGTCTGAAAACCAGCAATTATTAAAAAAACAACTGCAGCAGGAGAGCTTTGACCTGAATCTAATCAGTGACCCTATGTATTTTTTAGATCCTGGGAAGAATCAGTATGTTCCATTGACCACTGAAATATATAATATGCTTCTGAATAAACAATTTAGACTTTAATTCAGGAGAAGACCTATTATAATAGCGGACGTTATGCCGCAAGACTTTAGGAGGCGTTGTTGTAAATGAATATAATGGAATCTCTGATAGGTTACAATATTTATAAGAGTAATCTGGAAAAAGGAATGGATTATTTACACCAAGTCAATCCCTTATTTAAAGATTACCCTTTGGTTAAACGCTATATAGATATTTTAATAGCCTTGCAGGAGCCGCATGTCAAGTGGTCTACACCTAATAATATTATTTATGAACATCAGACTTTGCGCTTGCGCCATTTTCCCAATAAAAGAGCTACCAATGCCAAGCGGCCCGTTCTCATACTTCCTCCTCAGGCTGGACATAGTTCCGTACTGGCTGACTATTCACCCGCTCAGAGTTTGGTTCGTGTTTTCCATCGTTATGGTTATGATGTGTATGTTACTGAGTGGTTGTCAGCTACTTATGAATACCGCACTCTAGGTATGGATGATTTCATACGGCTGACAGATGAAGCTGTCGATATGGTTCGCGAAAAGACGGATGTTTATAAGATTCACCTGGTGGGTCAATGCCAGGGAGGCTGGCAAGCTTCTATATATACCTCTTTGTTTCCTGATAAAATATCTACGCTGGTCTCAGCAGCTGCACCTATTGATGTAAAAGCTGCACCCTCTCAGATAATTGATAATGCGCAGATGCCTCTGCCCGTTTTTGAATTTTTAGTAGCCACCGGCAACGGACTCATGCAAGGTAAATATATTGTAAACGGGTTTAAAAACATGCAGCCGGAAGAACATTATGTTAAAAAATATGGCAATCTGTGGAATATGATTAAAACCGGGGACGAAGAATCCTTAAAGCGATTTATTACCTTTGAAAACTGGTATGAATTAACCCATGATCTACCAGGTCGCTTTTACCTGGATGCCATTAAGAATATCTTTAAAGCCAATAATCTTACCCAACCAGGCAGTTTCAAGCTGAATGGACGTGCGGTTGACCTTCGCAGCATTTCCTGCCCGGTTATCCTTATGGCTGGCAAGAAAGATCATATCACACCTCCGCCCCAACAATTTGCGCTTAAAAATCTTATTAGCACCCCCCCCGATGACATTGTGGAGATTCTAACCGAGGGCGGACATATTGGAACGCTGATGGGTACCGAATCACTAAGGGAAGACTGGACCAGGGTGAACGAGGTGCTCAAACTGGCTAATTAGAAGTTTACTGTTAACTCAAAATAAAATGAAAAAGCAATATCCTTAAAGATAGACCTATCCACATAATAAATACCGATACCTTGAATATGCTCCTTAAGAGATAAAGGGGCATATTCTTTTTATGGCCGGATCTGTTATGTAGAAACCATTTTTGTATTTGTGAACATAGTCCAATATATTAAATAACATTTTCTTTAGGCTCATTCCCACCTTAATTCTATCTCACTATTGTTATGTATGGGGGTTGTATAACCCGCTTCTTCGCCATTTACCTTCATTATTAGCCGGCCAGTTGCAGATGGCTTTATATTGACCACCTGAAATACATCACTCATAATCATACCGTTATCCTGATTATCCACACTTATCCTGGAGCCATTATATAACTCGTCATCAATACTTACGGGATAACCGTTTCTTTTTACAATATTCATTTTACCTTTAAGGGTTGCCTTATCCCCATTAATTGTAACCTGACACTCCCTAACGTCAGATGATGAAATAATTACGTCTCTAATCCTGGGTTTCTCCCGCTCCACTTTATATTCAATATAAGAACCAAAGTTAACTGTTTCACTAACTGGAGTATCACGGCCATCAACAGTAGCCTTAACTGGGCACCATTTTAATAACATAGCTTGCTCATTGAGATAATAATTATATGTTTTTTCAACCAGGAGATTGGGCTCAACTCCGGCTCGGCTCAGTATATCCTCCAGCCGATTAACCCTTTCTATAACCACCTTGGCTCGATCAGGTATGTCCTCATCTAATTCCCGTTCTTCCCCGTTAACGGTTATTCTGGGATTTAGCTCAATTTTTTCACCATTAACGTTTACATATCCATTGGCGCCGGGGTTAATATTGGTGATATTTATTTTTACAGCTTTACCATCTGCGCCTTTGGTAAATTCAATATTATCACCATTTCTAACAGGCGTATCCAAGGTTGCCTCTTTGCCGTTTATACGAATTACCGGGGCCGTCCCCATTTCTCCTTTAAACACCTTCAGATAACCGTTAATTTCCAGTGTTTTACCCATTCCTGGCCTTCCATAGGCATTATTTAAGGATATGCCGGAACTAAGCAGCGCACTGGCAACATCAATTTCGCCTAAATTCCACAGCGCCACCTCCCGATTATTTACAATAACTTGGATAAATGGCACTGGCGGTTTATTGAAAGAATTGTAGGCAATCCCTAAAGGAGTTACTCCCTGCGGCCCCTTTAAGGAAACAAAATCCCCCTCAATGTGTTGAAAGTTTTCTCGCTTCCTTATTCCAACTCTGTTGCGGGGCATTTCCAAAGCGTCGGCTAAATGGCTTACCAGGCCCGGGGTTAAGCTGCCCCCACCAACACAAAGAACAGCATCCGGGGTTTTCCCGTTCATCTCCAGTATATTCCTGGCAATTGCAGCGCTTAAATCCATCACTATTGGTTCAAAAACATCTTGAATTGCCAGGGCTTCACTTTCAATCTGATTGCCCAGAATATCATTAAACTGAAGAATTTCCTGGGTATTCAGCTGGCATTTAAGTCTTTCCGCACTATTAAAATCCATCAGGTACTCAGCAGCAATATGTTCACTTAATCGGTCACCGCCACTGGGCACCATAGCATAGGCAAATATATTGCCGTTTTTAACTACTGCAATATCTGAGGTTCCGGCTCCTATATCAACCAGAGCCAGATTCAATAGGCGCATATTAGGGGGAATAACTACGGAAAGGGCAGCTATAGGTTCCAGGGTCATACTGTATATATCTAAGTCTGCTTTTTTCAGAGCAGAAAATAAACTGTCCACAACCACCCGTGGTAAAAATGTAGCTACAACCTCTACGGATATTTCATTGCCAACTTGCCCCACCAGATTACCTATAGGCTGATTTTCCAGCATATAGGCAATTACGCTGTAGCCCACACAGAAGTAGTTGTTTTTGCCTATATCTAGTTCTTTTCGGGCCAGCAAATATTGAGCTTCCTGAACCGCCTCGATCTCCAAAACCCTGACCTCGTCAGCACTAATCTCGCTTATAAAGCCCCGTTTTTTATTAGCTGACCCCCGCGAGGTTTCTAATGCTCTCCCGGCAGCCGCAATTGCTGCGGTCTCCAGCTTTAAGCCCAACCGTTCTTCCAAAGCGGTTTTAATATTCTGAATTGTCGCCGTCACCGTTTGCACGTCATGAATTTGCCCATCCATCATAGCTCGGGTGTTGTGCTCAATTATCTCTGAATCCAAAACTTTATATCCCGAAGGCGTCTCTTGCATTACCAAGCCCACGATTTTTCTGGTTCCAATATCCAAAGCAAATATCTTATCGCTGTCCACTTAAATCCTCCTTTTATGTTTGCTTTTTAGGATCAGCCCCACAAATTTCGGTAAAACTAACTGACGTTGAATACGGCTGGGTTCTGATGCTAAACGGTAAAGCCATTCTAAATTCAATTTTATGATCCAATCCGGAGCTCGCTGTTTGAGACCAGCTATAACATCCAAACTGCCTCCAACTCCTATGCATACTGGTACACTTAGTTGATCTTTATAATTTTTTATCCAAAATTCCTGTTTAGGTGCTCCTAAGGCTACAAAAAGAATATGGGGGGCCGCTTTTCCAATCTCTTGCACAATGGCTGGCATATCCTCATCTTTAAAATAGCCATGATGAATGCCGCAGATTTTTAAACCGGGGTAAGCGGCAGTTAATTTACTGGCTGCTTTCTCCGCCACGCCTGGGGCCGAGCCTAATAAATATATTTTCCAATCTTCCCGAGTGGCTTCCTGGCATAACCTATAGAACAAGTCAATTCCAGCTACTCTTTCTTGGAACTTATATCCTAATTCTCTTCCGGCCCATACAATTCCAATACCGTCTGGAGTTACAACCTCAGCGCTATTTATGATGTTCTTCAATTCCGAGTTATAGTAAGCCTGGTAAGCTATCTCTGCGTTAAGGGTGATAATGTGCGCTGGTTGCTGTTTATCAATTAAATCCTTAATAGCAGACACCGCTTCAGCAGTTGTAACCAAATCCACCCGGCATCCCAGAATATCAGCAATTTCTCGTTGTGCCATACAGAACCCATATCCTTTAACTCTACTTAATTATACAGATATATTAATATATCCTGCACTACGTATGTAATTTGCTTCTGACATTAGTTTTTCCTGCTTCTATAATATTAAGTTTTCAAAATTTGGGTAGGCAAGGGTAGGCAAGGGTAGGCAAGGGGACGGTTCTTTTGCCTGCATTCGCAAGGGTAGGCAAGGAGACAGTTCTTCTGCTTCCCCACCATTTCTTGATAGTGATGACGAGAAGTCAGCATGTACTTTGGAAGAAGGCAGAGCCTATCTTGAGGAATATTTACGTAATAATGCGATCTTCAAGGAGATTGGGCAAATCAAAGATAAGCAACGGTTAAGAAGTGAAGTTATTAATTGTCTCCGAACTAAAACAAACCTATCTCAGCGAACCATCGCGAACCTACTAAGAATAAACAAAAACACAGTACAATGGCAGAAAAAATGCAGGCAAAAGAACCGTCCCCTTACCCACTTAACCAATAAGTGACCAGATAATCCCATGGAGGAGCTCAGTTTCACTGATTGTGACTTCATTTCTATCCATTAGCTCCATGATTACAAGTACGATAAGAACCCCTTTGTTAATGATATCAGCACGTTCCGGTTGCAACCCCGGCAACCTGCGCCGGAGAGACAGCGGCATCCTTTCCAGGAGATTATACAGGTCGCCAACTTCCGACCGTGTTAGCGCAGTGCCATGTACCAATTCGGCGTTATATTCATCCATACCTAGCTTCATGGCCGCTAAAGTGCTGGCTGTTCCCCCTACCAAAACCAGCGGATGTTCTTGAAGCTGATTCTTGAACCTGGCCAGTGAGGTAATTACTTTTGCTATCTGCAACGCTAACATATCAGCCTCAGTAGCTCTAACTGCTCCTATAGGGAATGATATCAGGAGGTCTTCGGGTGGATAGATAAACTCGGTGCTTCCGCCGCCTATATCAGCTACAACCGGTTCCGGCTCCATTTTTAAGCCCTTCTTAACACCCAGATAACTTAACCTCGCCTCTTCTTCACCGTTAACGATCTTAACTCTCAAATTGCTATCTTCCCAAACCCTGTGTACGAATTCATCTTTATTGTCAGCTTCTCTGACTGCGCTGGTGGCAATAGCCTGATATTTTTCAACTTTATACTCCTGCATCTTCTGTTGATATTGCCGAAGGGTATTAAGTGTTCTAGACATTGCCTCGTTACTAATAAAGCCTGATTTGATGGTTCCTTCTCCTATACGAGTGGTATCAAGCTCCTTGCACAGAGTAATAAAGCTATTTTTGGTATCTGTATCAGCTATTAGCAGACGGCAGGAATTAGTCCCAATATCAATAGCTGCTAGTCGCATATACTTCTTCCTTTCCATTTAAAAAAGCACTTCCAGAGAAGTGCTTTAAATTCATTATTGATTGGGTTTATTGCGTTTTCTGGTCTCTATCTTATTCTTTAGAGGCTGCATCCTCTCATCGCTTTCTTTTAGGAAGCGAGCTATTTTATCATCCAAGCTAACCGGTGCCTCAATTCTTTTGGGACTAAAACCTCTAGTATCCCGTCTGCTTGGAATAGGCCTGTTCTCAGGTTTATTAACCCTGGGGGGGATAATCTTGGGCGGAAGAGTCTGTTTAATTGATAAGCCAATTTTCTTCCCGGCCACATTTAGTACCTTTACTTTTACGCTGTCTCCCTCTTTAATAAAATCCTTGACATCTTTTACATAAGTGTCTGCAATTTCTGATATGTGTACCAGTCCCACTAATCCTCCGGGAAGCTCTATAAATGCTCCAAAAGTGGTGATTCCCTGAACCTTGCCATCTAATAAATCACCAGGCGCAATAACAATATTTGTTTGTTCGGTTGGCATAGAAGTTAAGATCCCCCTCAAAAATTATACTATATTTATTCTATAGAATACACCGGCAGTAGTCAACCAGCAAACGCAAATTACTTCTCCTGAATTACCTTTCTTATTGTTATTTCACCTTTTTTAACCATGCCAAGTTGTTCACGAGCAATGCGTTCTATGGCTTCGGGGGAATCAATGCTTTCCAAGGTCAGACGACGTTCTTCATTGATCTGGGTTAATCTTACCTTTTCTTTTTGCAGTTCCTTCTCACGAACTGATAATTCATATATTACCTTGGCTCGGGGAACTATGGAGAATAACAACAGAGCACACAATAAAGCCGACATTAAAAACCACAGCGGTCTTTTACGTTTGCTAGCTTTCGTCCTCACCATTTTCGTCCTCCCCTCTAATGCCCATAACACTACCGGGAAGCACGATTACTACTTCGTAACCCTTATTGCGAGCACGATTATACAGAGTGGCAATTGTGCTGGGGGAAACTTTGAGAGTACGAGATATTTCTTCGGTGCTTTTCCCCATCTCTTTAAGTATAACCACTTGCCTCTCTCTAAAACTAAGTTTTTCTGCTCCCCTAATTTCAATACGCATTTTGTAAACTCTATCCACAGAATATCCACAGATTGTGGACAAATTTCTATTTACTACTTCGGAGAGCATAGCATAAATTCCTGCTTAATGCAAAAATTTTTCTTTAATCATTCGTGTTATCTGGGGGAGGAGACTTTTTTCTTTTTTTATATTGCTCCTTCAACCATATAACAGCCAGCCTCAGTGGTTTCATAAAAGTATAAATAACCGTCTGGAGCATTGCTGCTGTTGCCCTGCCCAAAAAATAAATAGGCCGCTTTAGAAAACGGGCCATACTTATATAGTAGACAATTCCTCCTGCAACTAAACCAATAAAAACATATACGCGAATTTCACCTTGATTGATAATATACAAGGAAACTGCAATTATTATTATCATCATTATCCACAGGATAAAGTCCATAATGTAAAGAGCATATCTGCCGATACGCAGATTATGAATCGTCGACTGGTAATAATGAAATATAATTGCAGTTATTATTCCTAGCACAAAGGTCAGCAAGAATGTTTCAATCTGGGCAAATAGCCCCACCATGTAACCCCCCTTATTTAAACAGACGGCCTAACATATTCTTGCCTTTGGCTTTCAGATCAGTTCCCTGGGGCTTGTAGCCTATATTGTTTACATTCCCCTGGATTGCTACCTTTCCCTCATCAAGATTAAGTGCATTTATATGTAGTTCTTCTCCGGCAACAGAAAGATAGCCCAAGTTTGTCGATAAGATTATCTCTTGTTCATCAAAGCTAATAACATTATTTACTCCAGTTAATGCCAAACGCTGACGATTGGCCAGATTTAGGGAATGTTCCGCCATAAAATCGCCTCCTTATAAACAGGTTTTTCTTTATAGAATATGCTGTTGAGAATCATATTTATGACAGAGTTTTTTATGTGATATGCGAAAGGATAGAGATGCCTTCATTAATCATTTTTTGAGTTGAGTAAATTCGCTTATATTAAGAGAGGTGATATTTCACTAACCTTTTCCCTTTTCATCAAACTTTTATCACAATTGTTCCCTATAATCAAATTATATCCTGGATCGAAATAAAAATAATTTTGAGGAGTGAAGAGAATGAAAAGGGTTAAGAAGTTTGTAATGGCCTTCACGGTAATGGCTGTATTAGGAACAGCCAGTGTGGCTTATGCTGTGAGCGCCACGACACCAGCACAGATAACAGCCGGATTAACCGGTAAGAGTGTTGAAACTTTAAATCAGGAAAGGGCAACCGGTAAAACCTATGGCGCAATTGCCAGTGAAGCTGGAAAGCTTGAAGAGTTTAAGGCGCAGATGCTAGAGCAAAAGAAAGTTATTCTTGATCAACGGGTAGAAGGTGGCAAAATCACCCAGGAGCAAGCCGACACCATATACACTGCTATCCAAAATAATCAAACCAACTGCGATGGAACCGGAAGTGCCAAAATAGGGCAAAAGGCAGGTATACGATTTGGGAATGGGCCAGGCGAAAAGGGACAAGGTGTTGGAATGAAACAAGGGCAAGGCAATCGGAGCAGAACCGGTATATGTGACGGTACCGGAATTGGAGCCGGACAAGGGCTTACCCGGTAATTACCCCCTAATAATATAATCAGGAGAGCCTAGCTCTCCTGATTATATTATTAGCTTTTAAATATTCATTATTAGGTTGAGCAAGGCACCTCGCTATTCTGGGATAAGTCTCCAGATAGCTGAGCGAAACAAAGCCATAGCCAAACTTAACCAGCCTGATTACAACCCCTCATCTTACAGCTTGTCAATCAACAACCCGATATAAGTTTTTAGCTTCGTTTGCTTTTACATTATCCGCAGTCTGGATAATCTCATAGGATGTTTCCTTGGCTCCTACCCGTAGGCTGATTATGTCGCCCACCTTAACCTCCGAGCTTGGTTTGGCAATCCTGCCATTCACCATTACTCTTTCACTCTCTGCAAATTCTTTGGCCACGGTACGGCGCTTAATAATTCGGGATACCTTCAGGTATTTGTCAAGCCGCATCTTATAATGCTTCTTTTAAAGCCTTTCCTGGTTTGAAAGCTGGAACTTTCGCAGCAGGAATGTCTATCTCCGCACCTGTTTGAGGATTTCTGCCCTTGCGAGCCTGTCTGCTCCTTACCTCAAAGGTTCCAAAGCCGATAAGCTGTATTTTATCCCCAGATTTTAGAGCGCCTTCAACTGTAGCAAGAAAAGCATTAATAACCTTCTCAGCATCTTTTTTGGTAATTTCGGCTGCTCCGGCAACCTCGCTTATTAATTCAGTCTTGTTCAAAATATCCCTCCTCTTCTAATCATTGTAGTATTATAATCGATATTCGCTTTATTTTAATATAATCCTTCTTTTACCCTAAAAAACTTGTTCTAAAGTCCCCTGGCTTTTGCTTCAGTCCATATTTGATCCATCTCTGCTAAACTTAGATCGGAGAAGTTACGACCGGAATCCTTTATTTTTTGTTCTATGTAATTGAAGCGGCGTGTCACCTTGTCATTGGCCTTTTGAAGAGCCTGCTCGGGTTCAACCTTATTAAACCTTGCTACGTTTACTAGCGCAAACAAAACATCGCCCATTTCTTCAATTAGTTCTTCATCATTGCGAGCATCGTTTAATTCCCCAAGCTCTTCAGTAAACTTGTCCCAGGCACCTTGAACATTCGGCCAATCAAAACCTACCCGACTGACTTTTTCCTGAATTTTTTCGGCTCGCATCAGAGCTGGCAAACCCTTGGGTATACTCTGCAGAAGACTCGTATTTCCCTCCTTCCTCTTAAAGTCTTCCCATTTATTCAAAACATCATCACTGGTCTGTAAATGCATCGTACCAAATACATGCGGGTGCCTGTCCACCATCTTCTTGCTGACTGTTCGCGAAATTTCAGCAAAGTCAAAATAGCCCTTTTGTTCCGCCAAGGCTGCATGGAATACAACCTGTAATAGTAAGTCTCCCAGTTCTTCACACAGTTTATGCATATCATTTACATCAATAGCCTCAATTACCTCGTAAGTTTCTTCAATGAGATATCTAACCAGTGATTCATGATTTTGCTCACGATCCCAGGGGCATCCTCCAGGGGCTAATAATGTGTCCATTATTTGAATTAGCTCATCCAAAGCATCGGCTTTCTTACTCATTAAATGCTCCTTTCTCATCTATATTTGCATTATTTGATAATCCTGCGAATCATATCTATATCAAATTCCTTTAACAATAATAACATTACCCCGTATACGGCAATTCCAACGATGATTGCCCCTAAAGTAGCTAGGTTAGAAATTAATCCGTAAGCCACCATGAAATTATATGCCAGATTGACTGCTACTCCCATTGTTAAAGTGATTAGAACCAGTTTCAGCAACCTGCCGATTTCATAATGCAATCCGGTCATTTTTTGCAGGTAATAGAGGTTTAAAGCGGAACCGATAGCAAATGCCAATAGGGTTCCGATGGCCGCACCCCTTATATTTAAAATCGGAATACTGGTAAGCGTATAGTTAAAGATGGTTTTCAATACTCCGGTTCCAATTAAGTTTCGCATGGCAATTTCCGGCCTGCCTATTCCTTGTAATCCTGCACTGCTAAGCTGGAATGCTGCCAGTGCTATAGTAGAAAAGGCTAGAATCTCAAGGGGTATTCCGGCTTCAGGGGTGGCATAAAGCAGATCGCATATCTGCCAGGCCAGGACATATAATCCAGCCGCACAAGGAAAGGAAATAATCATTCCGGCTCGCAAGCCATAGTTCATACGGCTATTTAATAGCTTATTATCACGCTGCGCAAGCGCTTCACTTATAGCCGGCACCAAACTGGTTGCAATGCTGATAGTAAATATGGTGGGTAATCCAATCAGAATTGCGGCCATTCCAGACAACTGCCCAAATAGCTCGGTAGCCTGCGAAGCGGTATATTGAATTGCCCTCAGACGGCCAGGGACAATTATCGCATCTAATACCTGCACCAGCGGCAGCACCACTGCTCCAAAAGAAACTGGAACCGCCAAATTCACCAGTTGTCGAGCCAATGTTGCTGTTTTATCCCCACTGTAAACTAATGTGCTCAGTTTCTCTTTCTCAAGGTATTTATATCTTAAAAAGAATATGATTAGGACGGTTAACCCAACCGCCCCTCCCACTACTGCTCCAAAGGTTGCACCAGCAGCCGCAAATTCCAACCCTCGGGTAAAAAGTATATAAGCCATGATAATTACCGCAGAAACTCGGAAAAGCTGCTCTAATACCTGCGAAACAGCTGTAGGTACCATCCATTGATGACCCTGAAAATAACCACGGAAAACAGACATCAAACAGGAGAAAAATATAGCCGGGGCAACTGCAAGTATGGGATAATAAGCCCGAGGTTCGTTTAAAACCGTATCAGCCAGAAAACGCGCTCCCATTATTACCGCTATAGTTAGTAAAATGCCGAATATTAAAAGAATAAATAGGGATACCCCAAATATTTTTTTACTATCTCCAGTGTACCCCTGCGTTTCCTTGCGAGATACCAGAACACTTATAGCTACTGGCACACCAGCCGTAGCTAATGCCAGAATGGTTGTATATATTGGATAAGCCATCTGATAAAGACCCATACCTTCTCCTCCGATTAACCGGGCTAAAGGCACGCGGTAAATGGCTCCCAGTATCTTACTAACTGCTCCGGCTATGCTCAAAACCAGGGCTCCTCTGAGAAAATTGCCTTTCTTTTGCATATTAGTCCTCCCTGTTTTACGAGGTTTATTATATCATAATGACAGTGGCAAATCTTGCAGCAAAGGGGACGGTTCTTTTGCCTGCTTCCTCAGTCTGCCGTCCCCTTGCTTCTCCCAAATTTTTCGTAAACACCAAAACAAATGCAGGCAAAAGAACCGTCCCCATAAACCGCCCATAAACCGTAAAAAAGGCGATCTTATTCTAATATAAGACCGCCTTTGATAAACGACAACTACTGTTCCATCTGTTTAGCCAGGAATCCAGCTGCGGTTTCAACCAGTTTAACCTCCATTTCTCCCAGCTTGGCTCCTTCCTTGCTAACGATGATAACCGCCCCAATTGGATCTCCTTGGGTAATAATAGGAGCTATTACCTGAGATTTAATAGTATATTCACGATCATCTGTTTTAATGACATTCACGTTCTCATCCTCAGGATGTTCCACATCATTCATTATAATGGTATTGCGTTCATTTAGAGCTCTCTCTAATAATTTTCCGACCGACTTGTTTAGGAATTCCTTTCTGTTGCCCCCAGCTACTGCAATTATTACATCCCTATCCGCAATCATACAAATGTGACCGATTGTTTCATGCAGGGATTCTGCATATTCCTTGGCAAAATCGCCTAATTCCGCTATAGGAGAATATTTTTTTAAGATTACTTCACCTTCACGATCCACAAAAATCTCCAGTGGGTCTCCCTCGCGAATGCGTAGTGTTCTTCTGATTTCCTTGGGAATTACAACTCGACCAAGGTCGTCAATACGGCGAACAATTCCCGTTGCTTTCATTTTAATTCTGTCCCTCCTTTTTTATATATTGAAAAATATTGTTTTCTTTCTCAGTGATAGTATATAACTCGAAATACCCTTTTATTCACTTTTTACCATACAACTGCAAAAAATAATTCTTTACATATTTATAAAGACATCAGGTAAAAATAATACCGCATGAAAATTGGGGGCGGAATGAAATGATTCGAATTACTAATTTCCAGATATACTGCTTACTCCTTTTAACAACAACGCCTCTGGCTTACCTGGTTACCCCTATGATGGTTACTCATATCGTTGATAACAACAGCTGGCTGGCTATCTTGACTGCTATAATCCCGGGAGCTCTGCTAATTTATGTTTACATATATATACTCAAGAATAGTATTCGGCCTTTCCCGGCTTTATTAGAAGATTGCCTGGGCAGTATAATCGGGAAAATAATCGGTTTTTTTTACATCTTTTCTTTTTTATTTGGAACTGCTGTGACCTTGCGATATTTTGTAGCTCTTATCGGTAGCAGTACAGTCCCGGATACCCCTTTAAGCATCTTTATCGGCGCTATGCTTTTGGTCAGCTATTATGCCCTTAAAACAGGAATGGCTAACATCGCTCGCGTTGGTGAACTGTTAATCATTTTCGGCCTACCTATCGCCTTTTTTATTATTTTAATCAGCCTGGCCCAAAAACCTGATTTCAATAGCCTGCTGCCTTTTAAATCTATCGATTTTGAGAGTTTTACTACTGGGATTTTTTATAGCTTTTATATCTTAGGCGATTTAATGGCTATACTAATATTGGCTTATTTTTCCACCAACCGAGAAAAGATCCCCAGCACACTTTTTCACGTTTTATATACATATATCATACTAATTTCCCTGACTGCCGCAGTATCAGTCATCCAGTTTGGTTCGAATTATAACAATCTGATAACTTTTCCAACATTTAAGATGGTACGCACTATATTAATAAGTGATTTTATTCAGAATATTGATGTGGTATTCATAGCAATATGGATAATCGGTATGTTTGCTGCGATTTCCGTGAAGTGGTTCTTAGCGTGCTATACAATCCAGCAGTTATTCGGCCTGAGAGATTACCGTTTTTTAGCGGCTCCAAGTTCAGTAGCCATAGGTATTATTTCTCTTATGATGGGAAGAAATATCATAGAAGTGCAAATTATTCTCCATAATATTATGCCCATAATCTATAGCATATTTTACATCTTTATTCCCCTAATAATTTTTTTCATCCTGCTTTTTAAACCTAATCCCGGCGCAGATATTGCTACTGGTATAAAAAATCCCGTTTCATGAAGATACCTATTTTTAGAGATGAAATATTTTATATTTGAAATAAAGCAAAGCAGGTATTTTATATGCGTTATATGAGAGGCAGAAGAAAAAAGGACAGTCCGCCCCCAACTCCAGAAATCATTGCTCAGCCAATTTCGGATGATATTCAGGAAAACCTGGATAATTTGCATCTTCTTCTGGAAAGATGCTCAGACGCAGTTTTTAAAGAATTTGCTTTTGGTCCTGATTTAAAGATCCGAGGCCTGGTAATATATTTTGACGGCTTGGTAGACCGGCAAGAGGTTGAAGATCATCTGTTGAAATCATTGATGCTGGAAATCAATATGCAGGACGATAACAAATATCACTGGCCCAAACACGATATTTTTCAATGGATTAAAGATAGTATTCTTTCCTTAAGTGAAGTAAAAACTGTCACCACTCTGCAGGATCTTTGCCACTCCATCAGTTCCGGTGATACGGTACTGCTAATTGATGGTTATGACACTGGTTTAATAGCGGGAACCCGCTCCTGGCAAGGGCGTTCCGTTCAGACCCCCGAAAGCGAAGTAGTGGTGAGGGGACCTAAGGAAGGTTTTACTGAAACCCTTCGTTTTAATACGGCTCTCTTACGTCGTAGATTAAAAACCGCTAATTTCAAGATAGAGAGCTTTGTTCTGGGAAGAATCACCAAAACCGATGTGGCTCTCTGCTATATTGAAGGTATTGCACCTGAAGAGTTAATTGCAGAAGTGAAAAAGCGCCTTGGCAATATAGATATTGACGGTATATTGGACACCGGTTACCTGGAGGAATTCCTTGAAGATAATCATTGGACCATATTTTCCCAGATGGAATATACTGAAAAACCGGACCGGGTTTGTGGTCATCTTCTTGAAGGTCAGGTATCCATTATGGTGGATGGTTCTCCTATTGCTTTAATCGCTCCCACTTCCTTTCCTCGTTTCGTGATCGCCTCTGAGGATTATTATGAACGGTATATTCCGTCTTCATTATTCAGGATTATGCGCTTTTGCTCTTTTTTAGTAGCTCTATTGCTGCCTTCTTTGTTCGTTGCCTTAATTACTTATCATCATGAGATGATTCCCTCCCCACTGTATTTAACTATTGCTTCAGCCCGGGAAGGAGTTCCATTCCCGGCTTTTTTTGAAGCATTGCTTTTGGAAATTACCTTTGAATTGCTTCGGGAAGCAGGGCTTAGACTGCCTCGGTCCATCGGACCTGCGATAAGTATCGTAGGAGCACTGATCATTGGAGATGCGGCGGTAAAAGCCGGTTTGGTTTCAACGCCCATGGTAGTAATAGTCGCTTTTACAGGAATTGCTTCCTTTATCACTCCATCTTATAATGCCGGAATTATTATACGGATTGCCCGTTTTGCATTTTTAATCGCGTCTGGTTTTTTAGGTTTGTTTGGAATTATGATTGTTTTATTAGCATTCTTGATCCACATGGCTTCTTTAACCTCCTTTGGGCTCCCTTATCTATCCCCATTGGCACCTTTTAACCCAGGCCAAATGACCGATATTATTGTTCGCCGGCCCTGGTTCATAAACACGATGCGTCCAACTATGAAAGGAATTAGAAATGCAGTTAGACAAAAATCATCTGATACAAATGAATAAATGGAAATTAGTCTGCATTTTATTCTTGATTCTTTTTTCGCTGTTCTTTACAACCGGATGCTGGAACCAGTTGGAAGTAAATGATACAGCGGAAGCAGCCGCTCTAGTTGTTGATCTGGAAGAGAACCAGCCAAGTCTTTCGGTGCAGCTGGTGCATCGTTCTTCTGCAGGGGAGTCTGGATCAAGCTCACCCCAACACATAAATATAACCCAAGTCGCCTCCACCTTCACGGAAGCCGCCCGGAGAATCACGCTCAGCGTCCCCAGGCTCCCTACCTGGTCACATGCTGGGTCCATTATCATAGGCGATAATCTGGCCAGCCAGGATCTGGGCCGGGCAACAGATTTTTTAGCTCGCAACCGCAATATCCGCAAAAGCGCACTGGTCTTTATCAGTAAAGATGCCACCGGCAAAGAATGTTTGGATGCTGAAGTTTATTTGGAATCCCACGCGGGTAACGCTCTGAAAAAGCTTATCAGCATCCAGGAAACACAGTTGGGCATTTACACACCTGTAACTCTGGATCAATTCCTGCAGAATCTTGCCACTCCGGGGATTGACCCCACTGTTCCCCAATTGTCTATCCAGAAGGACGGTGATAAAAATATGCTTCGTTTAGATGGAACCGCAGTCTTTAAAGAACGAAAAAAAGTTGGCTCGCTCAACGAGATGGAAAGTCAAGGATATCGCTTTATAAACCCCAAGATGATAACCGGTGGCCTTATCATTATCTTTTCGCCGCTGGAGAATATCCCTGACAGCGATAAGTTAATTTCTATAGAATTAACTCGTTCCCAGGCTAAAATTACTCCGCAAATCGAAGGTAATCGTATTATTAACATGAAAATTAGTATCGAAGCTGAAGGAAACTTTTATGAGCAAACCTTCGCCGAAGAATTTATTAGCTTCGATAATATAAATGCGCTGAATGAGATGGTCAATGAGAAGATCAAAGCGCTTATCATCGCTTCAATCGTTAAGGCTCAACTGTTGAACAGTGACATCTTCGGCTGGGGTCAGAGTGTATATCGAACCAATCCCTCTCTCTGGAATGAGATAGAGAAAGATTGGCCGGAAATTTTCCCGTCAATTCAAGCTGATATAACTGTAAACTTCCAATTAAGAAGGTCTTACCTACTGGATGAATCCTTTAAGTTCAGATAACCGTAAGGAGGCATAAATATGATTTGGATATTGGTTTTTATATACATACTAATCCTGGCCTCGGAATTACCGATGCTTATAAAGAAGCGCTGGTATAGAGAAATTGCAGTGTTCACCGTCATTTTCTTAATCAGTGTATATATGGGAATGGTTCAGTTTTATAACTGGCCTTTTTATAACCCCTTGGATTACCTACTGCCAATATTCAAAGATTATGCCACATAAAAACCATTGCCTGCTGATGTAAAAAATACTTATCCAATTGCTACAATAGGCCTGTTAATACTGGCTAAATCATATCCATGACATATTTTAAACCCTGAAGTGCGGATATATTATCCAAGCGAATAGCCAGGCTATTAGGACTCAGTTTTTTATATTTTAAACCTCCGGGGGCTTCAAAATTGCCCGGCAGCGGGTGGGATAGATAGATTACTACCTCTTTTCCCTTGTGACGAAGTCCTTTGATGTGTTTATCCCGAGCCTTAAGACGCAGATAGGCCACCTGCAGAAAATTTTCTACCGGCACTGGCATCTTGCCGAAGCGATCCTTTATTTCATCTCTTATTGACTCAATTTCAACAGGATCATCAGCCAGTAATAAACGCCGATAAATTCTCATCTTAGTGCCTGGATCGGGTATATAACTATCCGGTATATAATAGTCAACATCGATATCCAACTGGGGTTTTAGGGGTTCCTTGATAGTGGTGCCTTTGAACTGGGCGGTCTCCCGTTCCAGAAGCCGGCAGTACATGTCAAAGCCTACGGCATGTATATAGCCATGCTGTTCAGCGCCTAGAATGTTTCCCGCTCCCCTTATTTCCAGATCACGCAGGGCGATCTTTATGCCTGCTCCCAATTCATTGAACTCCCGAATGGCATTAAGCCTCTTTTGAGATGCTTCAGTAATCACCTTGTCAGGTCGATAGGTAAGATAAGCATATGCTATCCGGTTGGAGCGGCCTACCCGTCCTCGCAGTTGGTAGAGCTGAGCTAAACCCATATGATCTGCCATATCGATTATAATAGTATTGACATTAGGCATATCCAAACCAGATTCAATAATTGTTGTACACAATAATAGGTCATACTCGCCTTGCATAAAATCCAGCAGCGTTCGGGCCAGCTCGTCTTCGCGCATTCTGCCATGCCCCACCGCAATCTTTATATCAGGCAGTAGTTTATGGAGTTCTTCTTTGACCCTTAATATATCCTGTATTCGATTATGAACCAGAAATACCTGGCCTCCTCGATTTACTTCAGCTAGAACCGCCTCGCGCACAATTTCTTCGTTGTATTCCATAACATAACTAGTAATAGGGTACCGCTCGGGGGGAGGGGTTTCAATAACGCTCAGATCTCTAAGGCCGGTCAAACCCATATGCAAACTCCTGGGTATGGGTGTAGCAGAAAGGCTTAGTACGTCTACCTGTGCTTTTAAAGCCTTAATTTTTTCCTTCTGTGCCACTCCGAAGCGGTGTTCTTCATCCACCACTAACAAGCCCAGGTTTTGAAATTTTATATCCTTGGATAAAAGACGATGGGTAGCAATCACAACATCTATGGCGCCTTTGCCCATTTCTGCTAATATTTTTTTCTGCTGACTGGCTGATTTAAAACGGCTTAATACTTCTACATTGGCGGGAAAATTCTGAAACCGTTTCTTAAAGGTTATGCCATGTTGTTCGGCCAGAACGGTGGTAGGAACTAAGATGGCCACTTGTTTGCCGTCCATAACTGCTTTAAAAGCTGCCCTCAAAGCTACTTCGGTCTTCCCATAACCTACATCGCCACACACCAGCCTATCCATGGGTTTAGGTTTCTCCATATCCTTCTTAACATCGATAATTGCTTTCAACTGATCAGGCGTCTCCTGATAGGGAAAATCGTCCTCAAACTGGGTCTGCCAAGGTGTATCCGGAGAAAAAGCATGTCCTTCAACTGTAGCCCTTGTTGCATATAAAGCGAGGAGTTCCTGAGCCATTTCTTGTATCGACTGAGTTACTTTCTGGCGTGTTCTTTCCCATTCTGTGCCCCCCAGTTTATTCAGGCGAGGTTCTTTGGCTTCCGAGCTGGAATATTTATGGAGCAAATCCAGCTTGTCTACCGGTACGTATAGCTTATCGGTTCCTGAGTATTGCAAGAGAATATACTCGCGCGTTACCCCATCGGTTTCTACCTGGGTAACTCCGCGATAAATCCCTATCCCATATAGTTCATGAACAACATAGTCCCCTCGTTTTAAATCTTCCGCCAGGATTCTCTGTTCAACGCGCTTCCTGGAGCGGCTAGCCCAGTTGTTTTTGTTGCCCCAAAAGTCCTGTTCGGTTACTATCACTAACTTAAGGGTCTGACTTTCAAAGCCACGTCGGTATCTTGCGGATATAAATTCTACCCCGGCCAGATGCCGATCACTCAACTCTCGGCTTAATTCTTCCTTCAAGACTTCCTGCTTGATAGCCAGCCTGACAGTATACTTTTGTTTTAGCCATTCTGCTAAACGTGTGAAGAAACTATCATAACGGTTGTAAAAGGGTTCCATTTCCTTTTGCGATATATGTTCGTATACAGCTACATTAGCCTGGGGAATATCGGAAGGGAAAAAGGAATGATATACTACCGTATGGTTGACCAGGTCAGCAACCAGCTTATCACGCTCTAATAAAGATAGTTCCTCTCGGTCTGAATTTTCCCTGCGCGCCTCCTTTATGAATTCACGGTACCTACGGCTCTGCTTATTTAAGTGTTGGTAGAATGATCGTGCTTCATCAAAAAACACCGTACTCCTTACTGGCAGATAATCAAGAACGGTACTATCTAAATCTTCACCAACCAGTTCATCAGCCGGACTAATTAATATCCGTTCTTCTTTATTGCCTGAACGTTGCGTGTCTATATCAAAGCGGCGAATGGATTCCAAAACATCACCGAAAAAATCAATTCGGCAGGGCTCATGATCGCCGGTTGGGAAAACATCCACCAACCCGCCCCGAACCGCCAGCTGACCAGGGCGAGTTACAGTATCAGCTCTCTCATAGCCCGCTTCCAGAAGTTTCTTTAATAATTCATATACAGGATTTTCCTGACCAACTTCCAATGTTATTATGGACTTCTTCATTTGTGCGGGAGAAATAATTCGATAAAGCAGCCCTCCCGGAGTGGTGATGATAACCTTATGGCGGCGGGGATGAAAGAGCAACTCCTGCAGGGTAGATATACGTTGCATTTCCGTCTGGGAAACATTTTTCTTCATAAATACAAAATCGCGCTCCAAGAACAGCGCCACTTTATCATTGCCCAGCAGGTTATTCAGCTCATCGGCTAAATCATATGCTTGCTCTTCTCCCGGAACGATACAGAGCAGCTTGCCCGCAGTGCTATTATATAGCTCATGAAGCAGGAAAGTTCGTGCTGTCCCCGCTAAACCACTTAACATTAAGTCTTTTTTACTATCTAAACAATGCTTTAAGGAATCCAACAACTCTATGTTCAAAACCAAACTTCCTCCCGCGATAGAGCTTGTAATAAATCTAGGGGCCAAATATAATCAATAACAAGCCCTTAAGTGGACACTGCTAAAATCAGCCTCCACCATTAATTAATAGTATTCTTATTTACGATTTAGATTCTATAGATTCGATTAAATTTAAATGTACTAGCTGTAGAAGTGTTGACTTAATGATGCAGGTGCAACCAGACCCATTTCCAGAGCGCATTCGTCACACATACCCTGAACCTGAACCTCGCCTTCTTCACCCTCCACCTCAACCACACTGAACACTCGTTCACAAAACTCGCATATATAATATATCTTCAAAATGCCTGCCCTCCTATGGTTTTTCTCATATCTTTCCATACCAGGGCGACAAATATACCCTATCGAATATTAAAACCATAATTAATAAAATTATGGTTTGGCATTATTATATGTATTCATAACTTCAACTATTCCGACTGTTGCCCATTTCTCCAGAGCATCTGCCGTAATTTTTATTGTGCGCCCAATCTGCTCCTGGTCTTCCTCATTAAACCTGCCCAATACCCATGTTACTGCATCTTGCTTTTCAGGGCGGTCGATTCCGATGCGAACCCGGGCAAATTCCTGGGTATTAAGATGTGCAGCAATGGATTTCATTCCATTATGACCGCCGTTTCCCCCACCGTTTCTAATACGGATCGTTCCTATAGGTAGATCCATGTCATCATAAACTACTATCAAATCATCTAAATTAAGCTTATACCAGTTAACTAAGGGTTGTACCGATTTACCGCTTAAATTCATAAATGTCAATGGTTTTACCAGCAATACTTTTTCGCCTTTTATCCTTATATGGCCGATAATGGCGTCAAATTTACTCTCTTGTTTTTCTATCTGAAAGCGGGCTGCCAATTCTTCCAAAACCATATAACCCACATTATGGCGCGTGTTTTTATAATCCTTGCCAGGATTTCCTAGTCCAACAATTACCTTCATATTAAACCTCAAATTAATCTTCGAATAGTTTACTAACTGACAGGTCTTCGTGAATTCTAAGCAAAGCTTCCCCAATGAGAGGTGCAATCGACAGAACGGTCACATTAGGCAATCTCCGTTCTTTCAACAGCGGTATTGTATTGGTTACAATAATCTCCTTAAATGGAGCATTCGCCAATCTTTCTAAAGCCGGACCTGAAAAGACGGGATGAGTACAGCAAGCGAATGCCTCTCTGGCTCCATTTGCCAGCATCACCTCAGCGGCATTACATACCGTCCCGGCGGTATCAATAATATCATCGATAAGAATTACTGATTTACCTTCAATATCACCAATTACATTCATAACCTCTGATACATTAGGGGCAGGCCGTCTTTTATCAATAATAGCCAGCGGAGCTCCCAGCCTGGCTGCCAAATCGCGTGCCCGGGTAACTCCTCCTACATCCGGTGAGACAACTACGGCGTCATTTCCCAATTTTTTGCCCTTAATATGCTCAGCCAGGGTAGCTACTGCAGGTAAGTGGTCAACCGGTATATCAAAAAAGCCCTGTATCTGAGTAGCATGCAGATCCACGGTTACAACCCGGTCAGCACCTGCCTCCACGATAAGATTAGAAACGAGCTTGGCGGTTATAGGATCTCGGGCACGGCTTTTGCGATCCTGTCTGCCATATCCAAAATAAGGTATAACTGCATTAATGCGCCCTGCTGATGCTCTTCGAAACGCATCCATTATGATTAGCAGTTCCATCAGATTTTCATTACCGGGTGTGCAGGTAGGCTGAACAACAAACACATCTACACCGCGCACACTCTCGTTAATTTCCACACTGATTTCACCATCAGAGAAATGTGATACTGAAGCTTTAGCAAGGGAAATATCCAGATATGCTCCTATTTCTTTTGCTAAGCAGGGGTTAGCATTCCCTGTAAACAACTTCATTCGGTTTGCCTTCATACTAACAATACCTCCGTCTTCGGATATTCAGAGCTTTTATTTTACGGGCTTGCTCTGACTCCTCTTTTTCAGGTTCTTTTGCTCGGCCCGTTCCACTGCCAGTGTATGGGGTGGAACATCGCGGGTAATAGTAGAGCCTGCCCCGGTAACAGAATTTTGACCTACTTTTACCGGTGCTACCAGGTTGGTATTGCTACCAATAAAGACTCCGTCTTCTAAAATAGTCTCCCATTTATTAACGCCATCATAGTTGCAGGTAATGGTGCCAGCCCCAACGTTTACTCCCTTGCCCAATATAGCATCTCCTATATAGCTTAAATGCGGAGCCTTACTTCCTTCTCCCAGGGTTGATTTCTTTATTTCCACAAAATCCCCGACCTTTACCCTCCGGTGCAATATCGCCTGGGGCCGTAAATAAGCATAGGGACCTATGGTACATTCATCACCTACCTGGGCTTCTTTTATACGAGAGTTTTCAATAAGGACATTATTGCCAATACTAGAGGATGTTATGTGGGTTCCGGGCCCAATTTGACAGCCGCTGCCAATAACCGTGCGGCCTTCAATCAGGGTGCTGGGATAAATAATGGTATCACACGCAATTTCAACATCATCATCAATAAAAGTTGAACGAGGGTCAATTATGGTTACCCCGTTTTTCATCAAAGCTTCATTTTTACGCTTTCTGAGTATTTCTTCGGCCTTACTCATCTGAACCCGGTCGTTTATGCCATATATGTCTTCCCGGGCATCCGTCCGAAATATCTCAACTTTCTTGCCTTCGCTCATAAGTATCTTAAGTATGTCAGTCAAATAATACTCACCCTGCGCATTATTGGAAGTAATACGGCTAAGAGCAGCAAATGCTTCCTGCACCTGAAAACAATACATGCCAGAATTAATCTCGCTGACAATCTTATCTGTCTCACTGGCATCTTTCTCTTCCACTATTGCCTGGAAGGCACCGGTTTCATCCCTGATTATGCGGCCATAACCATAGGGATCTTCAACTTCCGTGGAAAGAACTGTAGCTATAGCCTGGCTTTCTTGATGGTAATTTAGCAATCCCTGCAGGGTAGTCGCCTGCAGCAGGGGGGTGTCTCCCGCCAATACCACAATAGTATCATCCTGACTAACCTTTTCCCAAGACTGCATTAAGGCATGTCCTGTGCCCAATTGCTCTTCCTGAACCACAAATTCAACCATCCCGGGGCTAAACAAATCCTCCACTTTTTGTCGGCTATGACCAACCACCAGAACAATCCTGTCGGCTCCCGCTTGTCTAGCTACATCTGCTACATGAACTACCATTGGTTTTCCAGCTACCTGATGAACCACCTTAGGGAGTTGAGAGCACATACGCACTCCTTTTCCGGCAGCCAGTATTACTGCAGTAATTTTCACTTTTTTGATACCTCTCCTCATTATACCTTATATTCCAAGCAAATCAGCCCAGAATTTTTTTCAAATATATTATACCTCTTTATTATAGCAGCTGTAAAAACAAAATCTTTATTGGCTAAAATCTGTACCCCTAAGGTATTCTTGAGCTAACTGCAGATCATTAGGTTTATCTACATCAACCCCTACCTCTGCATATGATGAAATTATGCCCTTACCCCTTATTCCTACTACTTCGCTAAACCTTTTCTCTACCATTTGAATACTGAGTTGCCCCAGTAAATATCTCCATACCAAGCTTACTCCAAATAAACTTGCCATAGCCAGCGGATTCTTTCTTCTATGAAATAATTTCACCCCAATCTCCAAGCAGGCGGGAATATGTTCCGAGCGCAGCAAAAATAGGTTTCCACCTGTGAAAATGCCTTCTTTCAGGCGGACATAAGTCCGTACTACACCGGGATACTTGTGTTCATTAACCTCCTTGCGAGTTAACGGGTAATAAAAATCAGCCTGTTGCTCTTCACAACAGTTCAAAAAGTCCTCGATGGCTTCGGACGTAATAAAGGGAACATCAGTGGGTACAACCAGAACCTTATCAGTTAGCTCTTTTTTATCCATGATTTCAACTGCTTGAGCAAAGCTTTCAATAGCGTTTTCCCCCCCCTCGACAAAAAGCAGTTTATCGTCACGGGGTAAAATGTTGCGTAAAGCGTCTACCGGTCCACTTATTATGATATTGTTGATAGCAGGCGTTGCTCGTAAAGCATTGTATACATAGTATATCATGGGATAGTTGCCTATTATTATCAAGGCTTCCTTTTCATAGGGAGCAATCTTTTTAAGTTCACTGCTGTTTTCGCCTCCAGCGAGTATGACAGCATCATATTGCATCTTTCTACCTCCATTATTCGTTTATAGAAAGACCTTCCTTTTTTAATGACTCAATGAGAATAGTTTCAGCATTTTCAATGTGTTTCTGGGCTGTATGCCGGGCCTTTTGAATGTCACGGGATTGAATGGCTTCAACTATTTGCTTATGCTCATAAAGGGATTCTTTCATTCGGCCTGGGAAGGATAACGAAGTAAAGCGAAACCGCTGAATTTGTTCTCTAAGGTTACTGATTATAGAAATCAGCCTCTCATTACGACTGGCTTTGTACAGAAGTTCATGGAAATTAGTATCCACCTCTACCAATTTATCTATATCATTGCGGGTAATAGCATCCTTCTTTTCCACCAGCTGTCTTTCCATGTTTTCTAGCTCCTCATCAGTGATCCTTTCTGCTGCCAAGCCAGCAGCCAAACCTTCCAGCGCAGCTCTAATTTCAAAAACATCCGCGATATCTTTGAAGGATAGGTCAGCAACATACGCACCTTTGCGCGGAACCATAACAATAAAACCTTCCAGTTCCAGTTTACGCAAAGCCTCTCGAATAGGTGTGCGCGATACACCTAATTCCTCAGCCAACTGTATCTCCATCAGTCTTTCTCGCGGCTGCAAAACGCCACTCATAATAGCATTGCGGATGGCATCCAAAACAAGCTCTCGGAGAGGTTTATAAGAATCGAGATTTACCGGGTCAAGTCGTTTTTCCTGCATGTTAATCACCTCTATTAATTATAAGACGAGATCAGATAGGTCTCTTTATATTGGCCTTTAATTCTCTCCCAGGCTTCCCGGGCTTCTTCATAACTGGCAAAAACCCCAATGACACTCGGTCCACTTCCCGACATCAGCGATTTAATTGCTCCCAATGCATTAAGCTTATTTTTTATTATCTTAATATCAGGGCACATTTTAATACTGACTGTTTCAAGATCATTTTGCATGTGCTGAGTTAATCCTATAATATCATATTTGAGCCATGCTTCAATAAAAGCCTTGTTGTCAGGGGATTGATTGACCCTTTCCCTTTTAAATTCTCGATAAACTGCTCCGGTGGAAAGTTGATAATCAGGCTTTACCAGCAGCATTTCCAACTGAAGTCCTTTATTAAGCGCAGTCAGAACTTCCCCCCGCCCTTTGGCTAGGGCGATCCCTCCCATTATGCAGAATGGTACATCTGAGCCAATATTAAGGCCTATTTCCATAAGTTCATTTTTTCCTAAGCCCAGATTATGTAAATCGTTAATTCCAATCATCACTGCAGCTGCGTCCGTACTTCCACCTGCCAAACCTGCTCCTATCGGTATATTCTTCTCTATATAAATCCGGAGTCCTTCTTTTATGGAAAATTTTGTATATAATAGCTGGGCAGCTTTATAAGCCAGGTTCTCTTCGTCCTCTGGTATCATATGACTGTTGCTTTTAATCTTTATTGCTTGTCCACCACGCTCGAGTATGATTTTATCTCGCAGGCTTATCTGTTGCATTATGGATTCCAACTCGTGATAGCCATCTGCTCTTTTCCCTAAAACCTTCAGGGTGAGGTTAATCTTGGCTGGAGCCTCTATCTCCAACTGCTTTTTCATCCTCGTTAGCTCCTCGCAATTTTTACCTAATTATATCCCTAAAAATGCTTAACAAGAAATATTTTTATCTTCTTCATCCCAAGCATTGGGGGCAAGGGTGGCGGGGGCAACGGGGCAAAAGAACCGTCCCCTTGCCCCCGCCAGGTCATTATTCCTCTATGTCCGGGTTTATCCTTGCGGGGAGAAATTCCAAACACTTGAAAGTCACCCGGGCTTCTTGCGGACTGCTTAAGCTGAGTCCTTGATCTGTTGAAGACACTAAACAAAGCGGCGGAAATAAAACACACCACCAGTTTTTGCCCTGTCCTTCGCCAATTATTACTCTGACCGCTTGATATGTTCCAGCTGGAAATACCACACTGCCATAGGACTTGATTGGAAATTCATATTCACCTACCACGACATTCACGGGATAATCATAACCATGAGCCCTTATATTCGCTTCTGCAACCGATTGAATATAGGCAATATCATGCTCCGCCATTTGCTTGGCATCATTCATATCATAAGCATTGCTGAACCTTGGCTTCATTGAATTTATAATGTCGTCTTTTACTGCTAACTTAAGAGCTTGATCTGCAGGCTCATCACTATTTGCTATTATATGCAGCCTTAATACCCTGTGGGAGAGGGGTTCAACCTGTATCAGCACTCCCACTGAGAAAACAACTATTAGGAAAATAATAATTCCGGTTAGCTTTTTATGCATACAACATCCCTCCCTAGTAAATTAATTATTGACAGGAAGAATGTGCTTTAAACCTTGAGACTATTATTCTCCATATCCAGGCAATCACCCCGTTGGCCTTGGTTATGCATATTTCATGAAGCTAACCGCTTTCAATATATTAAAAATAAATTTATTCCCTATTGACAGAACATATGTTTGTAGATAAAATAAAAACAGAACTAATGTTCTTGCCGAAGGGAGGCTTGCTTTCTATGTTTGCAGACTTTAGCAAAAAAGAATTTTTGCAGACTGCCGCCGGCGCAGTTGCCATAATTATTATTGGCTACCTTAGCATGCTGGGCATGTTGGTAATTATCCAATGATATTCGCACCGAGATAGATGTAAATTGTTTATTTCTTTTTAGCTCGCATAGCAATAAAGATAACTTGGCCTTTTAGGCAGTTATCTTTAAAGATATTATATTTAATTGCCATTTAAACTTAACTCTTATCTCTACCTTGTTTGGCTAGGTATTCTCTTATAATCATTCTGACCAGTGCGCTGCGTGATATTTGGTTGTTCTTGGCCAATTCCTTTATTTCATCAACCTGGGTTTTTGTAAGATAAAAAGTAGCATGTTCAAATTGATCTGTTGCCAATTAAATCCCTCCCCTGCCAGGGTTTTTTGCTATGCTGTTAGGCTGCATTTTATGCCTATTATATGTTAGCCGAAGAGGTTTTGTTACTTGGCTATTTCCCCAATCCTTTTTTTAATGCAGCAATATTCTCCCTCATTATCCGGCGCCCTGCTCTAATAATCTGGGGCGCATTTTGCATATCGTTTAAGCCTACATCGGGTACATCAGGAAACAAGAGCATATCTGCGAAAAACCTTTCCTCTGTATTTGAGGTTTCAAATACCATAATACTAATGGCGCGAGATATAGTTTGAGGTATTCCATTCACCTTTGTCTGATAAATTTCTTTGCCCAAATTAATAGCTAGCACATAACTCGCCCCCATATATTTGTTAACCATAACGGGCACGATATCTTTTAATCCTCCATCCACCATCTGCATCCCCTGGCATACTTTGGGCTGAAAGGTAACGGGAATAGATATACTGGATCGTACGGCCTCACTTAGCAAAGCATCGTGGATAACAATAACGTCATCGGCTTCTTCCTTTATTGGCTGGTTGGTAAATATTATCTTGCTGCCGCTGTCAATGTCACAAGAAATAATTGCTAACGGCATTTTTATTTCCATGAGATATTTCCCTTTAGTCAGGTCGTAAATCAGTTTTTCAATCTTGTCTCCTACAAGGATTCCATCCAAATTATACTTATAGCCAGGAATCAAAAAATTTAGGAAATATTTGAACATGCCCATAACATTATAATCAAGATAATCATTGGAGGTAAGACCGGTCACTATCGTCTCAATTCTATATGGAGATATCCCGCTGGCATAAAGAGCAGCTATAATACTTCCTGCACTGGTACCAGATATGAAAACTGGCCTGATATCGTTTTCGCAAAGTACTTGCAAAACACCTATGTGAGCCAATCCTTTTAATCCCCCGCCGCCGAGAGCTAATCCCAGACTTTTCACGGTTGTTCACCTCTAAAACAAATGCCCGGCCATAAGCCGAGCACTTGCTGCAGAATTCATTTTCTAATAATCAACTTCAGGATCCAGTTCGCCAAAGACAATAATGTCATGCATCTTGCCTAATTTGTCTATAATATCAACATATACTTGTATATCCAGGCAGGTTCCGTCTACTACTGGCCCCAGGTGACTATGACATGGGCTGTGACGATCTTCGCAACGGCCTTCAATATCATAATCAAAATCCCAGTTCTTTAAAATAATCTCTGAAGAATCAACTTCACTCTTAAATTCATCGGTGGTTAATGGCGGATCGAATTCGCATAACTCAATGGTATCCTCAAAAATATTGTTAGTTAAAGCAAATACTTGATAGCAGCTTACAGTAGCAACTGATACTATTAGGCATAAATCAAAATTAATACAGATTCTCACCTTGTTAAAGCTAAAAGTTTCAGTGGCGCTATTGACCTTAATCTTAAAGTCTTCTACTTCAGTAATATACCCACCAACATCACATACCGGTATACATACCCTCTGATCAAGAACCTTGACCCCTTTTTCAATGTACTTGGCCTTAATCACCTTTGCCCACAAATCCAGCCTACAACCCTCCGGGTATTCACATTTCAACATGTTACTTTCCCCTCCTTTTTTCTCTAATATCTCCTGTCGTGTCACCACAAACAGTGCAGAAATTTTCTTTAAATTTCTAAGATATAGTATGAAAGAAGGTTACATTGTGTGATTACCCACTAATAAAAATTAATTCTTTTATATCTGCTATATATGCCCAGGCCGATCCATGTATTAAACTATAATTGGATAGCTGGTATTCTTCTATACTGATTACAGGCTGTTCATGAACATCTGTTTAATCTTCTTGCCCAGATTTACTTCTTCATGGTTCATTGCCAACATTGGCAGCACTTTAGAACGGTTTTCAAGCCTAGAGTTCTCATACGAACAAAGCAGCAAGTCTTTACGGGTGATGGCCTCCTGCAGTTTATCCGCCAACTCTTTTGTCCCGCTTAACTCCATGCTCAGAGCCAGGCTTCGATCTTCAGCCTTCTTAATTCCTCTCTTCAGACTTATTAAATCTTTCTCATAGAGAAATAGCTTGCGGTTTAACCTCTCATTATCATCACGTACCCGGTCCAGTTCCATTCCCAGCAGTTCATCTCTCTGCTCTGCCGGGCTTAATTCCAATTCCTCTGCCGCAAACAGGTCTACCACCTGTTCTCGTACAGCGTAGATCATGTAGCTTAAATAATAATTGATTTTAAGTTCACTTTTCTCTATTTCTCCATCCCAGCTCAAATCTTGAATACTTATAATAAACTTCATATCCTTCTTTATTTGTTGATCAAATTCCTCAATATATATGCGATCTTTGAGAATCTCTTGGCGGCTGATCAGCTGTGAATAACCTGATTGGTCTTCCATAATCGCAATTATTTCCAGGTTTACCAGGCTCACCAGGGCTTTGCCCTGCCAATCTGTACGGGGATTTTTAATCTTTATTTTTATATCCTCCATGCGATTAAATAGCTGATTAGTCTCAAACCGACTTTCCCGCTGACATATTCGGGGAACGATCAAACTGGCAACAATAACTGGAGACCACAAGCGAATATCCTGTTTCACAATATCACCTCATGATAAGAAAATATTATTAAAAATATATGGCTATCAATTGGCAAGTATGTTATTAAGATCTCGCGTAATAACTAAACTAAAAAATTATTTACTTAATAGATGCCAACAAAAAAGCTGCATCTTGCAATGCAGCCCAGATTGCTTTTTATTTAAGCATTTGCTGATGCTATTCTTATTTCAGAGTCCTGTTTATCATATACAAATAATTCGACTGTCTCGGTTAGTACGTCGGCATAGCTATAGGAAACCTTTCTTACGACTTTGCGTTCATTTAACCTTACAATAAATATGTTAGGGTATAAAGAATCTAATACCCCTTCCTTCTCAATAATTCGGTTTCTTCCTCGGTTGGCTTTTAGTCTGACTTTGCTCCCTACGAAGAATTCCAGATCTTTTTTTATTTCCGAGATTGCTCTAGGAGAACTCACACTACCACCCTCTTTGCAAAATATAATGATAATGATATACCATATAGAGCAAATAGTCAATTAAAATAATTAGTATATAAAATAATACATGTAGTGTCAATCAAATAATAAGGCAACTAATAATTATTTTTGTAAATTTTTATCAGATTATAACCGGGATGTTTATTGCACAAAAGCATTAACCAACCGAATAACGTCTTCTATACTTAAATTTTCCGGTCTTAATTCCTCTTTTAGCCCAATTTCGGTCAAAATATTCCTGGTTTCTTCTTTACTAATATTGAAAAATCCGCTGGTAATATTTAAGATAGTTTTCCTTCTTTTTTGAAAGGCGACTAAAAGCAGCTTGCGGAAAATCTCTTCATTTTTTACGGGATACCTTTTAATTTTATTTGGGATTAACCTTAATACGGAAGAATCTACTTCCGGTTGTGGATAAAAGCAATTGCGGGATACATTCATAATATGTTTTACATCAGCATAATAGGCAGTGGATAAGGTTAGTCTTCCATATTCCTTGTTGCCTGGTGCAGCTAAAATTCTATCTCCGACTTCTTTCTGCATTAATAGTGTAGCTGCCTGCATATTAGGGCACTCTTCCAGCAGCTGAAATATAATAGGGGTAGTTATGTTGTACGGAATATTAGCGCAAACCTGGTAAGGCACCATTTGCTCGAGTTTAAAGGCCCTTCGCAGTTCTGCCTCAATATTCACCTTGAGAACGTCCTGAAAAAGAAATGTCACGTTATTATTTTCGCTGGCTAATTCCATTAAAGCAGGTTCTAAGCTGGTATCTATCTCTATAGCTAATACTCCGCGGCTGCGTGCTGACAGTTCTTGAGTAAGTCCTCCCAGACCGGGCCCAATTTCCACCACGTACTCATGAGAAGCAATCCCGCAGGAATCAGCGATTTTTATCAATACATTCCTATCTAATAAAAAATTCTGCCCCAATCTTTTTTTAGGGAATAGATTATATTTTTTCATGAGCTTTTTGGTCACAGATGGAGTTGCTCTATCCAACATCGATTGTACCTCGCTAAAATCATTTTTCTTATTATACTATAAAATCGCAAAAAACCCGGGGTATAAACCACCGGGCTGGTTTTTATCATTTTATCGCTTATTATTGGTTGCGCAGGCTGTTATTCAGCTCATCTACATTTTGGGCATAACTCTGCATAGGTTTACCCTGGATGACCCCGGCTGCAATATCCTGCAGCTTCTTAATCATGTCCGGATCACTGGTTAGCAAGACCTCGCTTACCTTTTGATTATCCGCCATTATCTTCGCTTTCACTTGTTCTTTAATAGCCATTTCCTTAGATTTATCCTGCGTTATATTGGAATTCAGGGTTAAGCCAATCATTACAACGAATTTCTCCCCAATTGGTTCAGGTTTTGTAGTTACAGGGCTGCCGGCCAATTCGGAAGTAGCTGTAACTACCGCCGTAGCCTTTTGCACTCCCTCCGTCTCCATGGCCAGGGTAGAGAATCGATTAGCCATTATTCTCTTCTCAGCATCATTAGTCTGCTGGGGGGTATTCATTTGATTATCCGGCTGGTTTCCAAGCGGTTTTTGCGGATTACTTCCGCATCCGCCCATAAAAATAACTAAACATAAAAAGACGTATAACCAGATCGTTGCTTTCTTTGCCACAGTCACTGCACCTCCATATTTTAGGTATAGTTTTTATTAATTATTGCTATTTCAAACGATGTAAAATATGGCATGAAAATAAATAACAGCAGGGCATTAATAATCCCTGCTGTTATTGGCGATCAAATTCATTCCGCTATCTAGGGCAAAAGATAAACCTTTACGGTTCGGCGTCCCCAATTTATACACTGGGAATACTCCTCCATAAACAGGTCGATTATATCTCCCTTGACTGCGCCTCCAGTATCGGCAGCAAAGGCATAGCCATACCCTTCAATATACATCTTGCTGCCCAGGGGAATTACCTTCGGATCAACCGCTACCATTCCCACTGCCGGATTTTGACCCGTGGCAGTCCGGTACCCGGTGTAAGTATAGGCTGTGGCTTGCATGTAACGAGCTTCTCTGAAATCAAGCCTTTCGCCGCCACGTGATACAGAGGTTATATTCCCCATGGCTATAACCCTTTTCTGAGGCTGAACCAGGGTTTCCTCTTTAATCAAGGTACGTTTGGCCTCCTGCCCGTTATAATAAGTCACCATTACTGTATTGCGGGTAATTCCTTTTTTACCGGCCTGCAAAGTCTTGGTCAGACCCACCTCCAAAGTATTATCAGTGGTTCTTTCAATAGGGTAAGGCATTTCTTGCTCTTCGGTAATTTCTTCTTCAGTAACTCTAATTACCTCAATCTCCTGCTGGGGAACTACAATTGTAACCGGAAGCGTTTTAACAA
>JAQVWS010000171.1 GCA_028709585.1 Syntrophomonas sp.
GCCATAGGGTGAAGTAATCTTGGTAGATCCGGGGGTTGGCCAGGTATAAGCTCCTGTGCCGATCTGTTCTCCTGAAGTATTGCCCTGCAGCTTTCGGATCATTGCTTCCGCCTCACGGGAGGCTTGGGCCAGTTCTTCCAGGGCTTGAGCATATTTTCCTTTTTCCTTCTGCACATCAGTCAAAATCATCTTTTTATCGCTTAATTGCGATGCCAGCATTGTCTTCTTGCCTTGCTGGCTTTCTATGGCTACCTGTAATTCTCTTTTCTGTACCTCCAGGTCGCTCTTTTTTATATCTAAATCCCTTTTACTGCTGTTAAGGCTGCTTATCATATCTTTATCCTGCTCAACTATACTGTTCAGCAAATCAAAACGGCTCAGGAAATCCGTTATATCATTGGCTGCCAGCAATACTTCCAGATAGGTACTATCTCCCTGCTCGTAGATAAAGACCAGCCTTTCACTGAGCAGCTCAGCTTGCTTCTCTATATCCTTTTGTTGCTGTTCGATCTTTTCTTCAGTCAATACTATACTTTTCTGCAGATATTTGACTTGATCGTCCAAAGAACGAATCTCTTTTTGGGTCTTGCCTACATCCTTTTCAATGCTCTGCACCTGACCCATTATCGACTTTTCTGCCTTAGCGGCATTGTTCAAGTTTTTCTGCTGCTGGTTCATCTGCTGGTTGATTTCTTGCAGCAATTTCTGCTGATCGCTGATCTCATCAGCAAATACAGGCAAAATCATTGTTACCATCATTACCAGGCTTATAAATCCAGCAAGTATTTTTCGTTTGATCATTACCTTTCTAACCCTCCGATCGAACTTATACATCCAAAAATTTGTTTAATGAAATATAGGTTCCCATAACCCCCAACAATGACCCGGTTGCAAACAATGCCAGATAAACATTAATCAACTGGCTCTGCTGGTAAATCAGCGGAATAAAGAATAACGAAGTTTGCAGGCTGCTGATCAGCGAACTATAACCCCAGGCCAGCAGCACAATTGATATCAGAGACCCCAGCGAACCGAGTATAATCCCTTCCAGAAAGAAGGGCCAGCGTATAAACCAATCTGTAGCCCCGATAAGCTTCATTAAATAAATCTCTTTACGCCGTGCGAATATTGCCAGACGAATTGTAGTTGCAATAAGAAACACCGCACCCATAGCAAGAAGTACTATAAATCCAATGCTTATGATTCTGACCCATTTAGTAACCTGAAAAAGCCTCTCCACTACTCCTTGCCCATAGTTGACTTTGTAAATGCCGGGCATATTACTAATCTCTTGCGCCAGGTTCGATACATTCTGAGGATTTTCAGCCTTTATCTCATAGCAATCCGGCAAAGGATTTTTGCCGACAACTTTCTCCAGGTCATAATCTTTGTCGGCAAACTTTTTTTGCAGATTCTCCAGAGCCTGCTCCCGGGGTACAAAAACCACCGATTTAACTGCGGCCATATTTTCGATATCAGTTTTTATATCTTCAACCTGGGTTTTAGTTAAGGAGTTGTCCAAAAAAGCTATAATCTCCAAATCAGATTCCAGCCGATTCATGAAGTTATCGGCATTTATAGTCATTAATAATGCTGCTCCCAGAATCAGTATACTGATTGCCATGGTCGTTACCGTAGCAATGCTTAGAAGACGGTTGCGGGACAGGGATTTAATAGCTTCCTGAACAAAATAAACAAAATCTTTAATCTTCATTATATAAACTCCGGGGTATATGTATCTGACGAGATGCGCCCTGCTTCCAAGGTTACCACTCTCTTACGCGCGGTTCTCACCAAATCCCAGGCATGGGTAGCCATTACCACGGTTGTCCCCTTGTAATTAATATCGTAGAGTAAGTCCATTATTCCATGGGCGGTATCCATATCCAGGTTGCCCGAGGGTTCATCGGCTATTAATAAGAGGGGGCGATTAACAATGGCCCGGGCAATACCCACCCGCTGCTGTTCACCGCCGGAAAGCTGACCGGGGAATGATTTTTCTTTGCCTTTTAAACCCACCATCTGAATAACTTCATTTACCCGCGGCCGAATATCCTTGGTCTTGCTGCCTACTACCTTCATGGCAAAGGCGATATTTTCAGCAACGGTTTTGTTCTCCAAAAGCTTGAAGTCCTGAAATACAATACCCATATTACGCCGCAGTTGGGGTACCTCACTCCTCTTCATGCGTACAATACTGCGATTGGCTACAAATATCTGCCCCCGGGTAGGAACTTCCTCCCGAAACAGCATTTTAATAAGGGTGGATTTCCCAGCCCCACTGGGACCCATTAGAAAAATAAATTCGCCTCGCTCTATTTTAATAGAGATATCATTTAAAGCTTTCACCCCATTGGGATATACCTTGGAAACATTATAAAACTGAACCAGCATTGTTTTTTCCTCCGCTTAGGTTCCACCAAACTCGTAATATAAATCTTACACTGAAAGATAACATAAAAAAACCACCATTATTAGGTGGTTCTACAAAAATATCTTTATTCCTTTAAAAATTACTTGTTTTTTATTAAAAAATGTACATTTTCTATAATTTTATTTACAGTAAGCCCATAAAATTGCATTAATTCATCTGGATTGCCAGATTGCCCAAAAATATCCTTAATTCCCATACGAAGCACCGGCACCGGACAGGTTTCGCACACTACCTCGCAAACCGCACCTCCCAGACCACCAAGAACGCTATGTTCCTCCACGGTTAAAATTGCCCCCGTTTCACGCGCTTTGCGTTCAATCAGTTCCCGGTCAATGGGTTTTATTGTGTGCATATCTATAACCGATACCTCAATACCCTCTTCCTGCAGGATGGCGGCCGCTTCCAAACATTTAGACACCATTATGCCGCAGGCAATCAAGGTTGCATCCCGGCCAGATCTTAATTCTATTCCACGACCGACGTTAAAATCGGCTTTCTCATCATAAAGAATCGGCACAGATGGCCGTCCCAGCCTTAGATAAACCGGGCCCGGCTGCTGATATATTGCCCTTACGGCTTGGCGGGCAGAAGTTCCATCAGCCGGCACTACTACACACATATTAGGCACACTGCGCATAATCGCAATATCTTCTACCGATTGGTGTGAACCGCCATCCTCTCCCACTGTAATCCCGGCGTGGGTAGCACATACTTTTACATTTAAGCGGGCATAGGCGAGAGAATTACGTATCATTTCAAAGGCTCGTCCAGTGGCAAAAATCGCAAAAGAACTGGCAAACACTACCTTCCCGGATGCGGCCATCCCAGCTGCCATTCCTATCATGTTTTGCTCAGCAATACCGGCATTAAAAAACCTGGCAGGGAAAACCCTGGCAAAATCTGCTGTTTTAGTTGATTTTGAAAGATCTGCATCAAATACGACCACATTCTCATACTTGTGTCCCAGCTCAACCAGAGCCTGACCGTATGCATCCCGGGTAGCTTGCTTTTCCAAATTCTTTCCTCCTTATAAAAAACGATAGACCGTGCTGCTGAGCCATATCTATATTTCGGAAAACAATAAAGTTCTGTCGGTGTTTATCATATAGGTCCGTGCCCTTCCACGTCCATAAATATCTCCGCGTCTACTAAAATTATTAAATTTACAGCTCGGCTAAGGCCAGGGCGGTTTGCTCTTTATTAGGGGCAGTGCCGTGCCATTCTACACGGTCTTCCATAAAAGAACAGCCTTTGCCTTTTAAAGTATTGGCAATAATAACGGTGGGCCTTCCTGGAGTAGACCGAGCCGCAACCAGAGCCTCCA